>CAZODX010000018.1:0-13182 GCA_964578715.1 uncultured Thermotogae bacterium
TCCCTGGGTCTTCGGACAAGACGCCGTTGGCTACCTTGCCCACAATGCCGATGCCGATCGCTGAACCGATTCCCGCGAGAAAGTACGCCACTCCCGCGCCAATGTACGACCAGCTCACGCCGTCCAACCCTAATACCGTGTTCACGGCCTCCGATGCTTCTTGCATATGCAGTAAACCTCCTTTTATTTTAGGTCCTCTTGTTGGATTTCGTAGTAGACCGACTCTCGCGCGAAGGGCTTAAAAGTTGCCCCACCTGCCTCGTAGAATTTGGTGAAGAACTCGACGTAGTGCAACCGTGCCGCGTGCACGAACGCAGACAGCGTGTTAATCAACAAGCTGAAGATCTGCCCGAAGATGACAAAGACGCCAAAGATCACGATTCCTATCGCGGGGATATCCAAGAACATCTTGGCTAGTTTATTGACGGCATCGGCGATCAATCCCGTTGAGATCCCTAAGGCCATAATACGCGAATACGACAGGACGTCCCCTAACAGCCCGGAGACCCCGTAGAGCTTAAACACCCCCGCGCCGATTCGCCCTAACACGGTACGCACCTTTGCCCCTAGGCTCATCCCCGGGTGCGTGAACGCGAGAATGCCGATCACGCTGAGCACCGTGAGAATTTCGCCCAGGGGAACCGCAGGGATAGGCTTGTGCAGCCAGAAGAAGATGCCCAGGGCCAGCGCTAGCCACGGTATCTGCTCTGGAAAATCCTGCGGGTTATCTACACGACCAAAGCAGACGACAAGCACTGCTCCCAGGAGCGCCAGCGTCGCTCCCACGGGCATCCAGTCGCTGGGCAGACCGGGAGCATTGAGCTCCTTGGGCATGATCGCGGGCACACCCGCCCCTGCAGCAACCCCTATCCCCGTAATGAAGAGTACCCACAGCACATCGCTCCACAGGGCTTCCCATAGCCGACCTGTGCGTATCTTGTCGTAGATCTCAAGGATATTGCCAAGCCAAACATGGAGAAACCCCAGCCCCACCGAGAAAAGCAAGAACGCGATCAACCCCTGTTGTGTCCCGACGTTGAAGAGCATCACGCGATCGCGTAGCACCGTGATGATTTCTTTCAGATCTGACCCGAACCAGCCCCCCGTCAGTGCCCCGGCGATGACGGCTGAGACGCCCCCTAAGATAATCAAATTCGCGAAGGGCTGGAAGCCCCGCTTGTGCCGGTAGCGCCGCTTCAGATATGAAAAGATAAGAATGAGCGCTAAGCCGTAGCCCGCATCCGTCAGCGCGATCCCAAAGAAGATCGCAAAGAACGGGAGCACAAACGGCGTTGGGTCGAGCTCTCTCTGATTGGGCAGTCCGAAGAGCTTTATCAAAAATTCTGCGGGCCGGAAGAGTTTTTTGTTCTCGAGCGCCACGGGAGGGACTTCGTCGGGATCGGGATTGATCCGTTCGAGAGAGACCGCTTCGCTGTTGTTCTGTATAGTTTGAGCTAATCTTGGAAAGTCGCTCTCGCGCACCCAGCCCTCCAGCACAAACGTATGCGGGCTGCCCAGAAGCCGTGCCTGGGCTTGGGCTTTCAAATATTCGTTATGCAGATAGTCATAGAGCGCTTGGAGTTTGGGTTTCTCTGGCAGCAGGGCCTTGGCCCTCTCGGAGAGCTGCGCTTGGCGGGCATCTATCTCACGGATGCGAGTCGCGATCTCTTCGAGTATTGCTTTGGGCAGCCCACGCGCCCCCTCGGGCAAGCTCGGCACCCCTAGGCGCTCTCCCCCATGCTCAGAGAGGACTTTGTTGAATGTCTCTTCTGAATCTTTGAGCACGAGGGCAGAGAAATAGCTGTCGTGTTCATCTGAACTAGCTCTATACACGAACGCCGTCTCACGGAGTTGGCTCTGGATCGCGCGCTGAAACTTGGGGAACTCTTCGTTGGGCAGGCGCCCCAGCACAAAGAGAGTCGATGTGGTAGAGCGCCATTGCTCAACGGGGAGAGGGAGCTCACGCCACGGGAGGAGTTCTGTTTGGCGCGCTTCCAGGTGGGCGCGCTCCGCTTTGAGCTCTATGCTCTCTTGATCGAGCTCTCGAGCTTGCTGCCAAATGGGGCGATAGTCGTACTCCCGCGCGATCCGTTCGATCTCCTCAGCGCCAATGAGGTCCTTGAGATTGAAGAAGCTCTGGATGAATCCCTTCTTTTCGGTGTCGTAGCGGGCGAGAAAGTCGAGCGTATAGCGCAAGTCCGCGAGCTTCGCTTCGAGATCTTGGGCGAGTGGGGTCTTAGGGGAGAAGCCGGGCAGGGCTTGTTCTTTTTTATTAGTTAGATCGGCGATTTGGAGCACACCCAGATCTTGTAAGATCGTCAAGACGCGCTCGCGCTCGGACTCGTGCCCGATGAGCCGAACCTTCTGCATCCGAGCTAAGCTCATGGCCGCATCACCACGTGCTGGAGCACAAGGTCTACAGCCGCGGCGAGCTTGGACTCGGCTTCTTTTTGGATGTGGGCGGCTTGGAGATCACCGCGGCGTCGGATCTCTTCGGCCTCTTGATGGGCTTTGCTCTCCTCCGCCGCGATCAATTGGGCTCCTTCCTCACGCGCTTGGCGCTTGGCTTCCTCAAGAAGAGAGCTCGCGGCTGCTCGCGCCTCTGACAATATCTGATCGGCTTGGCGGCGCGCCTCCGCTTTGATGCGCTCCGCTTGCGCCTCCGCTTCGCGAATGCGCTCTAACACATCTTGAACCATCGTGTTGGTTCCTTTCCGGATTGCGTTAAAAAGAGAGACCCTTGGGGTATTCTACACCCTCTGAAGGCTGCTGTCAAACGCTCAGCAGCTGTTTCTCCTTCGCTTGGGCCGTCTGATCGACTTTCACGGTGTACTCGTGCGTCACTTTATCCAGCTCTTTGATGAGGCGATCGTGGTCGTCTTCGGAGATCGTGCCGTCTTTCTTCTCTCTCTCGAGCTTCTCTTTGACGTCGCGCCGGATGTTGCGCAGGGCGATCTTGGCTGCTTCTGCTTTTTCATGGATGATCTTCGAGAGCTCTTTGCGGCGTTCTTCAGTCAAGCGTGGGATCTTGATGCGCACTAGATCCCCCTCGACGATGGGATTGAATCCCAGATTCGCCGCTTGGATGGCTTTTTCTATAGCGTGGACTTGGCTTTTGTCGAAGGGCTGAATCACGAGCAGATCGGGCTCAGGCGCGATGATGCGGGCGAGGTGCTTCAACGGCGTGTGGGTGCCGTAGTACTCGACCTTGACGTCTTCAACCATAGCGGGATTGGCTCTGCCGGTGCGCAGCTTCATGAGCTCGTGCTCGAAGACCTGTATGGTCTTGTCCATGTGCGCTTTGAGCTCCGCAATATGTTTGTCCACCATAGGGATCACCGTGAGCATTATAGTCTGTGGGAGCGTAGCGATTCAAGTATGTGGTATGATAAGACGCCATGGCGGAGATCTTTCTCACCGGGGCGACGGGGTTTGTGGGGCGGCACCTGGTGCCGGCACTGATCGCTGGGGGCCATCGCCTGCGGTGTCTGGTGCGTTCTCCTGAGAAAGCTGCGCCGCTGCGGGCGCTGGGGTGTGCCGTCGTCGTGGGGGATTTGCAGAATGGGGCTTGGGGTCTTGAAGGAACTGAGCTTATCATTCACCTTGCGGCGCTGCACCGGGGGCCAGGACTCTCGCGCACGAACGTCGCAGGGACGGCGCAGCTGGTGCGCGCCGCAGCGGCTCACAAAGTTCAGAAAATGCTCTATCTCAGCACGGTGACTGCGGCGCCCAAGCCCTCCTGGCCCTATGCGTATTCTGCGTGGCTGGCTGAGCAAATCATTCAAGCAAGCTTATGGCGCTTCACGATCCTGCGCTGCTCGGTGATCGTTGGGCCGGGAGATCCATTTCTGGGGGGCATTGTGCGCATGGCGCAACGATGGCCTGTTGTCCCCATTATTGGGTTTGGGGACACAAGATTTCAGCCGATCTCCGTACACGACGTGGTGCGCTGCGTTCTGAAAGCGATCTCGGACGACAGATACGACAACAGAACTCTCACCCTCGGCGGCCCGGAGATCCTCTCGTATAGAGAGATCGTCCATACGGTCTGTGAAACTTTGGGCATACGCAAGCGCCTGCTCCCCCTCCCCAGGCGGGCGACGCGCTTTTGTGTGCAATGGCTGGAGCGGCTCGGGGTGCGCACGCCCTTTGTGCCCGGGCACTTTCTATCGAAGGATCTTCTTGCGTCCGGCCCCACCGTGATCGAAGACGAATTTGGCTTTCGCCCACAGACGCTCCGCGAAGTCCTTCACGCTCTTCTCTGATGGGTTGCGTTGCCTGGGGGAAATCTGTACTGTAGAGAGAGTAAAGGAGGGCGGTATGGAGCTGCAGCCGGATGAGGCCGTCGTCGGTGAGGTCACGGCGATCAAGCCCTATGGGGCGTTCGTGAGATTAGTGACCGGCGACATCGGGATGATCCATATCTCTGAGATCGCTACAGAATACGTGCGCGATATCTCGCAGTATCTGTCAGTTGGCCAGAAGGTCGTGGTGAAGATCATCGGGCGCAACGAGGAGGGCAAGTACAATCTCTCGCTGAAGCGGGTCTCGCGCCAGGATCACGATGCCGCGCTCTTCCATAGCGAAGTCACTCAAGTGAAGAAGGCGCTCGATGAGCGCTTGGCGACGCTCGATGAGACCATCAAAGAGCTCATAGCGCGGCGACAACCTGAGCGAGACTCGCTGAATGCGTGGCTTGCGAGCGTGAAGAGAGAAAAGCAAGAGCTCGAGCGCCGGCAGCAGCGACGCTTGCGCTTCTACGAGCCCGATTGGGCGCAGCTTGCCGAAGAGAGCCCAGCTTCTGCCCCTTCTGAAGAGCTCGAAGCGGAGAGCAAGGAGGCCAAAGGAGAGAGCGATGGTTGAGAAGACTCTCGACTCGCGTCGGGTGTTTACGGGCCGACTGCTGCAGGTGCGCGTCGACGAAGTGCTCTTGGAGAACGGCATGCGGAGCACCCGCGAGATCGTCGAGCACCCTGGCGCTGTGGCTATCGTGGCCATCCAAGGGAAAGGCGACGAGGAACGCGTCGTGCTGGTGCGGCAATTTCGCAAGGCTGCAGAAGAGTTTTTAGTCGAGCTCCCTGCGGGGACGCTCGAGCCCGGTGAGGAGCCCCTCGTCTGTGCGCAGCGCGAACTGCTGGAAGAGACGGGACTGAGCGCGCAGCGCTGGACCCACCTGCAGACGTTCTACACCGCTCCGGGCTTTTGCACCGAGAAGATGTGGCTCTATCTCGCCCAAGATGTGCACGCGGTTCCCCATAGCCAAGCTACTGATGAGCAGATCGACGTCGTCTTGTATAGCCGTCCCCAAGTGAGAGAGCTTCTTCGAGCGCACCAGATCCAAGACGCCAAGACGTTAGTGGGACTTCTGTGGTGGCTGTACGCTCTGTAGGGCTATGCGCATCGTCTCTTTCGCGAGTGGGAGCAGTGGGAACTGCACGCTGATAATCTCTGAGCAGGCGCGCGTGCTCATTGACGCAGGCATCTCCACGGCGCAAATCTTACAAGGGGTGCGCAAGGTCTTAGGAGCGCTGCCGCGTGTCGATGCGATCTTGGTCACCCATGAGCATTCTGATCATATTAGCAGCGTGGGAAGGGTAGCACGCGCCCTCAAGTGTCCTATCTATGCGAGTGCGGGCACAGCGCCGTTCATAGAGACGCAGCTCGTCGGCACGGAGAAGCTCTGTATCTTGAAGCCGGGGGAGCACCTTCAGATTCGCGATCTGCTTATTGAGCCCTTCCCGATCCCTCACGACGCTGCGGAGCCCTGCGGCTTTCTCATCGAAGAAGAGTCGCTCTTTACGAATCTGAACAGGCGTGTGGCCGTGGCTACGGACCTGGGGACGGTCACCGACGAGATCCGCAAGTGTCTCTTAAGGTGTGACTTGGTGATGCTGGAAGCCAATCACGACATCGAGATGCTCCTAAACGGCTGGTATCCCGAAGATCTGAAACGGCGCATCTTAAGCGACGTCGGGCATCTCTCCAACGATGTCGCCGGACAGACGCTGCGGTATCTCGCTGAGAGAGGGCGTTTGCGCGCGGCTGTCTTGATGCACTTAAGCAAGAACAATAATCGCCCTACGGTCGCGCGAGAGACGGTGCAAGAGCATCTCAACGGCACAGACGTGGTCGTCGCCGTAGCCCCGCGCGATCGCATGAGCGCGGTCTTTACGGTCTAGGGGGGATACGATCGAGTGCGATGAGCTGCTGCGCAATCTCTTTGAAGATGGGCGCGGCGGTCTCGCTGCCGTAGTACTCGCGCCCTCCGGGTTCATCAAGTACGACTAAGATCAGATACCGTGGGGCTTCTGCCGGGAAGAACCCCTCAAACGACGCGACGTACTTGCCCTTGACGTAGCCCTGGCCGGGCAGGGCTTTTTGGGCCGTGCCCGTCTTGGCAGCGATCGTATACCCTGGGATCTGAGCCAAGACGCCCGTGCCGGAGCGCACCGTCTCGATCATCATCTCTGTGAGCTGGCGACAACTCTCTTCAGAGACGATACGGGTTGGGGGAGAGCTGAAGGTGAGAGCTTTCACGATGTGGGGCTGGACAAGCTTGCCGCCGTTGGCGATCATTGCTACGCGTGACGCAAGCTGAAGCGCCGTCACCGAGACGGACTGTCCAATAGCGATCGAGCCGATCTCCAGGGCTGACCATGACTTCACAGGGGGCAGATACCCGGAGACCTCTCCGGGCAACTCGATCCCCGTCTTCTGGCCAAAACCGTACTGTTTAAGAGCTGCGTAGAGGCGCTCTTCGCCAAGGCGCTGCGCGATGCGAATCATCGCGGTATTGATGGAGTTCTTGATAGCGTCAGTTGGGGTGACCATGCCGTACTCGCGACCATCGGCGTTGCGGAAGATGTGATGCGCGATCTGATAGGTCGCGCTCCCGGAGATGCGCTCGTCCAGCGCTATGACGTGGTGTTCTAGGGCGGCGAGCATCGTGAAGACCTTGAACGACGACCCCGGCTCAAAAGGCCAGACGACCGCGAGATTCTGGCGGTGCTCGGCGCGCGACGACTGAAAGTTATTGAGATCGTATCGTTTGTCTTGGGCCATGGCCAAGACTTCGCCCGTCCAGGGGTCCATCACGATCACGATGCCGGCCTTGGCTTTGTAGGTGCGCACGCCACGACTAATCGCGTTTTCGGCGATATGTTGAATGCGGCTGTCTAGGGTCAAGGTGAGATCGCGTCCGGGCTGGCCGGCTTGGATCTGGCGACGTTCGATCTGGGTGCCGTCGGCCATGCGCACAAAGCTCCAGATAGCTTCTGTCCCACGAAGCTCTTTATCGAAGAGAAGCTCGACCCCCTCTAAGCCTGCTCCGTCAACTCCTACGAACCCGATAACGTTGGAAGCGAGATCTCTATAGGGGTACTGGCGCTTGCGGTCTTCGAGGAAGATAAGCCCGCGTGCGCCGACCTCGCGAGCGGCTTTTTGTAAAGCTTCGGCTTGCTCTGGAGAGATCGCCCGGGCAATCCACGTGAAGTAGCCGGGGCGATAGAGCCTCTCCCGCACGGTCGTCCTAGAGATTTTCAGATATGTGACGAGCAGGTCTTCGAGCGCGTCCGGACGCGTCATATTATAGTTATCTATAGCGACGGAGATAGCGCGGACGTCCTCAGCGAGAAGGATGCCGTTGCGGTCGTAGATGCGTCCACGGAAGGCGGGGATGGTGACCGTGCCCTCTTGGAAGCGTCGGGCGAGTTCTCTCCACTGGCCGGCCTCGACGAGCTGTAACTGGACGAGTCGGCCCGCAATAATCCCAAAAAAGCTCATCAAACAGACGAACGCTACGGCGATGCGCCGATTCATGGCGATGGGAGCTTGAGGGTCTTGGGGGGTATCTTCTTCATTCCCAAGCGCTCTGTGGCGATCCGTTCGATGTTCTCCAATGACCAGACTTGGATGACTTGGAGCTTGACGCGGTCGCGCTGCGCGAGCAACGCATCGCGCTCAAGACGGCTTGCGATCACTTTGCTTGAGAGATACGTGATCTGCCACCCTTGCCAGACGTACCAGATGGTCAGCCCCGCAAGCACGACAAGAGCAAACAGAACAAGCACAGATCTGCTCATACTGAGTGAAGCGTATGCGATTGGGGGTTCTCGCTCAAGGACGGGGGTTACTTCAGGAGGGGCATTCCGCCCCAAGGCGCTCGGCGATTCTCTGCAGGATTACGGAGCGCTTGGTATGAGCCTGCGCTGAGAGCCTCTCGCGCTCTTGCTTGTACGTGCTTTTGAAGATCTCGTCAGAAATGGCAGCGACGTTGATAGAGACGTTCAGCAATGCTGCTTGCAGTGCCCCTTCGGCAAGGCACGCCGCGGCACCGCCATCGCTGAGGGCGTTCTTGTTCCCTTTGGCTGTCACTATCTCGGCGAGCTCGAGCACGCGAAAGCAGCGCAGCGCCGTCTGATAGGGGACTTCGGTTGCGCCGCGGAGCGCCGCTTGAATCGCTTTCTCCCGCGCTGCACGATCTGTTTCTGTCTCTTTGGGCAGCCTGTACGCCGCCATCACAGCGTTGAATGCTTCGCTGTCACGGTCTGCAAGCTCGAGCAGCTCATCGCGAAGTCTGATCGCTTCAGAGAGCACAGTGCGCATCTCTTGTTCGACGTCTTGATAAGCCCTCTTCCCGATAGTGAGTCCTGCGACCATCGCGACGAGGGAAGCCGCAACACTCCCCACAAAAGCTGCGGCACTGCCCCCACCGGGAGTGGGCGTCGCTGCCGAAAGCTTTTCTAAGAGCGCGCCGAGACTCTCATCATGAAGAGACATTATTTTTTTATTTGGGTTTTGGCTGGTCGTCGCGATGCCAGTAGACGCGGGCGAACCGGTCTCCTTCAGCGTATTTGATCTCTAAATCCCCCTTGTGTGCTTGGTGGATCGCCTCGCCGATGCGTCGCGCCAGGTGAAAATTGGTCGTGGCGATCTCCAGCCCGTCGCCGTTGGGCTTGATCCACATAATCCTTTGGAGCGGGCGCTGCGTGCGCGCTAATCTCTCTTGGTTCTTCGCAACGTTGAGGATCTCCTCGCGACGGGCGTGTAAGTACGAGCCGTCCAAGTAGATGACGCCGCCGGGGTTGCGGTCTTGCACGCGCTTGCACGCCGGGCACAGCTCGCGATTGGCCCCAGCGGGAGCGGCTAGCCCGTTGGTCCACCGCCCCTTGTGGTAGACCAGGCCACACGCAGAGCAGACCGTTGGTTCAGGGTACTTCCGCAGCTCGTAGTATGGGCTCCCGGTGTCTTCGGCAAGGATTTCGCGACGGGTGATGTTCTTCATAGGCTGTTACCCTCCTAGGCGTAACTCTCTACTATAGCCGTGGCCCTACGCCTTGTCAAATCATCGCAATAGAAGCAGAATCTTGCGCCTCACCCCGGCTATGAGTAAAATAGCTGCGGAGGTGGGAGATGGCATCCCACGTGAGGGCACCCGTGCGCGAACATATAGCGTATCAGTTGCTCTATGAGTTGAGAGACGCCCCCCTGGGACGACGGACGCTCGTAGACCGCACGGGGCTGACCGAGAGCGTCGTGCGCACCGAACTAGAGAAGCTTGAAGCGCAGAAGCTCGTCTCGTTCTCGAAGCTGGGCACGGCGCTCACGGAGCATGGCCGCCGGTTTCTTCTGAAAAAGCTGCGCGTAGTCACCGACGTCCGCGATGCCCATCTGAAGAATCTGATGTTGGATCGTCATGGGCGGATGGCGCAGGTGCGCGGGGCGGCCGAGGGCTTTCCCGCGTGGCTCTATCGCGACATCGCGATTCGTGAGGGCGCGACCGCCGCGCTCTTCCTCACCAAGCGCAAGGGCGCGCTCTGCTTCATCGAGGGGAGCGAGCCGTTAGCTAAGAAGAACCCTCACGATAACGAGTTCTTAGAGCAAACGTGGCCCACGCTCCGCGAGGGCGATTTGATCTTCATAGTCTTTGGCCCAACGAAGGGGGCGGCGGCGCGCGGGCTGTGGGCAGTGTTGTGGGCTTTGGTATCGAGCCATAAATCCAAAAGCTAAAGGAGGATAACTATGCGTTGGCTGCGCTGGAAGGTAGCCGGGCTGGTTGCGCTGGTGCTTGTCGGGCTGGTCGTGCCGTCGTTGGCTGACTATCCCGTCAAGGTGACCGACGACCGAGGGAAAGAGATCACGATCCCGAAGCGCCCTGAGAGGATCGTCGTCGCCGGGACGCCGCTGTATACAGAGATTCTCATTGACTTGGGCGCGCTCAACCGTATCGTTGGGGTAGCGGAATCAGCAGACAACCCCAAAGAAGTTGCGAACGTCCCGCGCGTCGGGCCGATCTTTAACCCCAACGTCGAAGCGATTATTGCGCTGAAACCCGATGTCGTCTTCGGCGCAATTGGCGCGATACGTGACACCCTCGAACGCGCCGGGCTGATCGTGGTCTCGCTGGGCAAGGTCGGCACCGGCGCGATTGACAGCGTCACAGAAATTTTCAGAACAATTCGCTCGGTCAATCTCGTCATCGAGGGCAACACAAAGCTCGCGGATACACTCATCGGCAAGATCGCCGAAGAGATTGTCATTACCGAAGGGACGGTTCTGGACAGATTCAAGCCGACGGTCGCGATTCTTTACCCGACTGGGGAGCAGCCGCCGTTTGCTGCGGGGCGCGGCACCCCGGAGAACGAGATCGTCCTGCGCGCCGGTGGGATCAACGTCTTCCCGGATATCGCTGACTATAAGCAAGTGAGCTTTGAAGAGATCGTCAAGCGCGATCCGAGCGTGATCTTCACCGACCCGTTGCTGATTCCGCTCATTACCCAGAATCGCTTCTTGCAAGAGGTGAAGGCCGTGCGGGAGAAGCGCGTCTACGGAATCGGGGCGTCGCAGTGGGTCAGCTCGCGCATCAACCAGACGATCAAGACCGTTGCAGACTTATTACACCCGAATCGCTAGGGATTGTATGAAGGGCTTTGTCGCCCTCAGCAGCTTGAGTCTGTTGCTCATAGGGGCAGTAGCGCTGGGCATAGCCATCGGGGCTGTGTCCCTGTCGCCCTTTGATTCAGATCCAACGAATCGCTATATTCTCACGCAGATTCGGCTGCCCAGGGTGCTCTTGGCGGCGCTTGTGGGAGGGGCGCTGGCGCTCTGCGGCGCCGTGATGCAAGGGCTCTTTCGCAACCCATTGGCCGATCCGTATCTGCTGGGGATCGCCGGCGGTGCGACGGCCGGTGCGGCCCTCGCCATCACGCTCCATCTCGATAGCTCGTGGGGCGCTGTGCCGTTGGGAGCGTTTCTCGGCGCGGTAGTGACGGTCATCATAGTCTATCGTCTGGCGCAGACGCGCTGGGCGCAGCTTGACAATTACGCGCTGATTCTCTCTGGGGTGGCGCTCGCGGCGCTCTTTTCAGCTGTGACGAGCTTTCTGCTCTTCTATGGCGGCGCTGCTCACGACGCGCGACGCTTGATCTTTTGGATCTTGGGCGGGCTGGGCGGCGCCCAGTGGCTCTATGTCGTTGGGCTGCTGGGGACGCTCGCGATAACCGGGGTCGTGCTGGTGCTCTTCGCCCGTGATCTCAATGCGCTGTCGCTGGGCGAAGAGATGGCCGCGCACTTGGGGATCGAGCCAAGACACTTGCGAAAGATCTTGCTCTTTGCCGTGACGCTGCTGACGGCCGTCGCTGTCGCTGTGTCGGGGACGATCGGGTTTGTGGGGCTGATCGTGCCCCATATCTTACGACTGCTCGTCGGGCCGGATCACAGACTCTTACTGCCGGCGTCGGCGCTGGGCGGGGCGGTCCTGCTCACGCTCTGCGATGCCCTCGCACGCACGGTGCTCGCCCCGGCGGAGCTGCCCATCGGGATTATCACAGCGCTCTTGGGTGCCCCGTTCTTTCTGTATCTGTTGCGCCGACGGGCGCAGCTGGGGGCTTTGCTATGATCCGTCTTGAGCGTGTTGATCTCAGCTATGATGGGCGCTTAGTGCTGCGCGATCTCAATATAGCAATCGCGCCTGGGGAGGTCTTCGGGCTTGTGGGGCCCAACGGCTCGGGCAAGACGACGCTGCTGCGCGCGATCTCCGGGCGGCTGTCTCCCCAAGACGGCGTGATCTATCTCGATGGTCGCCGTCTCAGCGAGCTTGCTCCAAGGGAGCTGGCGCGTGAACTGTCAATGTTAGAACAAGAGATCTCGTGTTCGTTTGACTTCACCGTGAAAGAGATCGTCGAGCTGGGGCGACTGCCGCATCGTGCGCGCTGGCAGCGGCTCTCTCAGAAAGATCGTGAGATCGTCACCCGCGCTCTGGAGCTGACGCACACGCTGGAGTTCGCCGAGCGACCGATTCATACTCTCAGCAGCGGGGAGCGCCAGCGCGTCTGGATCGCTCTAGCTTTAGCCCAAGAGCCCAAAGTGTTACTCTGCGATGAGCCGACGGCCCATCTCGATTTAAACTATCAGATCGAGATCATGGAGCTGATACGCTCGTTGGCTAAAGAACAGCACTTGACGGTGCTCGTCTCGCTGCACGATCTCAATCTCGCGCTGCGTTATGCTGATCGCATTGCGCTTTTGAGTGAAGGGCGGCTGCTGGCCGTAGGCGAGCCGGAGCGCGTGCTCACAGAAGAGCTGATTGCATTAGCCTTTCACGCGCGCGTGCGCATCGTGGACGGCACCGGGGAGCGATATATCGTCCCGGTGCGTAGCCGCCAGGGGGTCTGCCCATGAAGATTATCTCGCTCTTGCCCAGTGCGACGGAGATCGTCTACGAGCTGGGATTGGGAGACTGTTTGGTTGGGGTCTCGCACGACTGCGACTGGCCCCCAGATGTCTTAAAGAAACCAAAACTAAGTCAAGCCGTCGTGCACTCGGAGATGCCCAGCGCCGAGATAGACCAGATCGTCCGTGAGAGACTTCACAGCGGGCTGAGCGTCTATCACATCGACGCGGAGCTCTTGCAAAAGCTCAATCCCGATCTGATCTTGACCCAAGAGCTCTGCGAGGTCTGCGCGCCGTCGTTTGACGATGTACGCCAGGCCGTCAAGCTCTTGCATGGGCAGCCCAAGATCGTCTCGCTTGAACCCCATACGCTCGAAGATATTCTCGACAATATTCTCACAGTTGGAGAAGTCACCGGGCGAGAGGATCGGGCGCGCACGCTCGTGGCGCAGCTGCGTCGGCGCATCGAGCGCGTTCGCGCGAAGACTGAAACGCTCGCGCATCGTCCAAGAG
>CAZODX010000018.1:13192-14286 GCA_964578715.1 uncultured Thermotogae bacterium
AGTCTGCTGCATTGAATGGCTCGAGCCCATTATGATCGGCGGGCACTGGGTGCCGCAGATGGTCGAATATGCTGGGGGCGAGGACTGGCTCGGGGAGATCGGGCAACCGTCGCGCTACGCCGACTGGGAGGAGATTTTACACTATAACCCGGAGATTATCGTCCTGATGCCCTGCGGGTTCTCTATCGAGCGCACGCTCAGAGAGATGGACGTGCTCACCGAGCTTGCGGGCTGGGAGGAGCTGACGGCCGTGAAAGAGGGCCAGGTCTTCATTGTCGAAGCTTCGGCGTACTTTAACCGTCCCGGTCCACGGATCGTGACGGGCTTGGAGATCTTGGCCGAAATTATTCACCCGGAGATCTTCTCTGGGCTAGCACCGAGGGACTCATTCATCCGATGGGAGGAGGCGCAATGACACCGAAGAACGAGCTGGGCTTGGTGCAGATGTGGTGGGGGGACGGCAAGGGCAAGACAACAGCAGCGTTGGGGATGGCGCTGCGCGCGCTGGGGAGGGGCTTCAAAGTCCATCTGATTCAGTTTCTGAAAGGCGGCATCCGAGGCGTTGACGCCTTTGAAGAGTACGGCGAGCTGAAGGCTCTGAAGCGCTTTGAGAATTTTTCGTTTGAGCGCTACGGGATGCCCGAATGGCTCATTGGCAAGCCTACAGAAGGGCACATAGAAGCCGGGCGCAAGGCGCTCGAAGCGACGGCGCGGGCGCTCTCGTCGGGTAAGTACGACATGGTCATCGTCGACGAGTGTCTCTACGCGGTGCAGTTTGGCGTGATCTCGGCTGAAGATTTGATCACAGTTGTCAAGGGCAAAGCGCCCAAGACCGAGTGCGTGCTGACGGGGAGCCACAAGCGACTCCCTGAAATCGAAGAGATCGCCGATTTAGTGACCGAAGTGCGCAAGATCAAGCACCCGTTTGATCGGGGGATCAAGGCGCGACTGGGGACGGAGTTTTAACGGGCTTGGCATGGGGAGGCTCTATGAGCTACAATGTGAGCCCCTATGGAAGGGCTGTTTACTCCGGAGCAGCTTGAGACGCCGTTTAAGAAGGCACGTGTGCTCAAGGCGCTGACGCGCTCTGGGGA
>CAZODX010000019.1:0-13800 GCA_964578715.1 uncultured Thermotogae bacterium
AGGAAGCATGGCGCTCAAAGAGAAGCCCTGCGTGCCCTGTCGTGGCGGCGTCCCGCCTATGACGCTCGAACAAGCCCAAGAATATCTGAAACAGATTGTGGGCTGGGAGCTCATTGACGGGAAGAAGCTCGCCAAAGAGTTCAAGTTTGCTCAATATCTTGACGGCATTGCGTTTGCACAGAGAGTGGCTGAGCTGGCTGAGCGCGAGGGGCACCATCCGAATATTCATATCTTGTACAAAAGAGTGCGCATCGAGATCTGGACGCACAAGATCGGTGGGCTCACCGAGAGCGACTTTATCTTAGCTGCCAAGATTGATGATCTGCTATGAGCTGGCCCGGCGTCTACGCACGCTATCGCGACTATCTGCCCTCGATTGCCGACGAGCACATCGTCACACTCCTAGAAGGCGGCACCCCCTTGGTGCGCGCCCACAATCTTGAGCGTCAGTTTGGTCTCCCGTGCGCGCTCTATCTCAAGTGCGAGGGGGCGAACCCCACAGGATCGTTCAAAGATCGCGGGATGACCGTGGCGATCTCACAAGCCAAACAATCTGGGGCCAAGGCGGTCATCTGTGCTTCCACGGGGAACACCGCTGCTTCAGCGGCGGCCTACGCTGCCCGCGCCGGCATGAGAGCCTTTGTCATCGTGCCTGGAGGCCAGATCGCCTTAGGGAAACTCGCCGGCTCGATGACCTATGGCGCCCAGGTCATCCAGGTTCAAGGGAACTTCGATCAAGCCCTCACGCTCGTGCGCGAGATCGCCGAGGAATATCCCGTGACCCTTGTGAACTCGCTCAATCCCCATCGCATCGAGGGCCAGAAGACCGCGGCGTTCGAGATCTGCGACGCGCTGGGGGCAGCGCCCGATTATCACGCCCTGCCCGTGGGCAATGCCGGGAACATCACAGCATATTGGAAGGGCTATTGCGAGTATTTCGCACGCGGGAAGATCGCGCAGCGCCCGGTGATGCTGGGCTTTCAAGCCGAGGGCGCCGCGCCGATTGTGCTGGGGCATCCCATTGAGAACCCCAAGACGGTCGCGACAGCAATTAAGATTGGGAATCCCGCAAGTTGGCAGGGAGCCCTCAGGGCGCGCGATGAGTCCGGTGGGCTGATCGCGACCGTGAGCGACGCGCAGATCCTCGAAGCATATAGACTCTTAGCGCAGTGTGAGGGGATCTTCTGCGAGCCGGCGTCGGCGGCGTCGGTCGCGGGGGTGCTCCAGCTCGCCCATCAGAGTTTCTTTAAGCCCGGCAGCACGGTCGTCTGCACGCTGACGGGGCACGGCCTGAAAGACCCCGACGCGGCGCTCGCGACGGCGTCGGCCAAGCCCATGAGCGTGCGAGCAGAACTGCACGAGGTGCTCAGAGTGCTGGAGCTGTGAATCACGGGGGCTACGCAACAGCACAGGAATCTGTGTCTTCAGTGATCCGTTCCGTGCTTTCCGTGATTCACGCTTTCAGGTGATACCCCGCGCGAAAGAGCATCAGCGCAGCACCGACACGGATAGCTACGAGTGAAGGGAGATCGCTGGGGTGCGCATACGCTCTAGCTGCGCCGCAGCACCAGAGAGAGCGCGTCCTTGAGCTCTTGGAGCTCGCGCTCATCGCCCTCCTGGAGACACCGTGCCACGCAGCTCTCCAGATGCCCTTCGAGGAGCTTGATCGTCACCTGATTGAGGGCCGATTTCACAGCAGCGAGCTGCACTAAAATATCGTTACACGATTTGCGCTTCTCCAGCATAGATTGCAGAGCTTTGACCTGCCCGGCGATGCGGCTCAGCCGCAGTTGTAGGTCTTGCTGAGTCGTTTCATCTAAGTAGGGTCTGGCTTTTACTGTTGGCATAAGTACTCCCTTCGTTGGTGAGTATACCTTAAATCACGGAGCAGGGGCAACTCCATAGTGCGCCACACAAGAGCGCCTTTACGTCGCACAGCACGAGAGCTTTGAGACGTCTTTCTCAAACGTCAGGGCCGCGAGCTTCAGCCCCTCAACCATCGTCAGATACGGATGGAACGTCTCGATGAGATCGCGCACGGTCAGCCCGAAGCGAATGGCTATCGTGGCTTCTTGGATGACCTCGCCGGCTTCAGCCGCCAGCACGTGCGCACCCAACAGCTTTTCAGTCTCTGCGTCCACGACGAGCTTGATCAGCCCGCGGGTGTCGCGAGCGACGAGCGCACGGGGGACGTCTTTCAAGCTCAGCAATGCCGTCTTCACTGTGAATCCGCGCTCTTTGGCTTGGGCTTCCCCCAGCCCAACACTGGCGATCTGGGGGTCGGTGAACGTCACGCGGGGCAGTGCCGTCAGATCGTAGACGCGTCGAGCGCCCGTCAGCGCATTCTCCGCAGCAAGCCCACCGGCATACGCCGCGACGTAGACGAACATCGGCTCGCCGATGCAATCGCCGGCGGCATAGATATCCGGGTTGTCCGTCTGCAGATATTCATTGACAAGAATCTCGCCCCGCTGTCCCACCTTCACGCCCGCGAGCTCCAGCCCGAGGTTCTGGGTATTGGGGCGCCGCCCGGTCGTCACTAAGATCTGCTCACCCATGAACGTCTCCCTCTTGCCGGCGCGCTCGACGTGCACACAGCACCCATCGGAAGCCCGCTCGACGCTCAGCACGCGGAGCCCCGCGTGAATCTCAAGCCCCTCGTCTTCGAGATATTCTGTCAAAGCTCGACTGATCTCAGGCTCCTCAAGCGGGGCGATGTGCGGCGCAGCTTCTACGATCGTGACCTTCACACCAAAGCGCGCGAAGAGCTGCCCCAGTTCCAAGCCAATCGCGCCACCGCCGATGACCAGCAGCGATCGGGGCAGCGCTTTTAAACTCAAAGCGCCGGTGCTGTCAAGAAAGCCCGCTTCTTTCAGCCCAGGGATGGGCGGGGCCCAGGGCGCAGCCCCGGTCGCCAGGATGATCTTGCTTGGTGTGTAGCTCTTGCCATTCACGGCTACCGACCGTCCGCCGGTGAGCTTGGCTTGTCCGTGAATGATCGTGATGGTGGGATAGATCTTGGCGACATCTATATATTTGCCCTGGCGTAGCTGGGCGACGAGCTCGTCCTTCTGGTGGACGACGCGCTGCCAATCGCTGGGGGGTGGGCAACTGGGCAGCCCCTCAAAGTGGGTGTACGCGCACTTGTAGCACGTCTCCACAGCGCGAATTAAGGTCTTGCTCGGCACGCAGCCGATATTGACACACGTCCCGCCGATGGTGCCTTGTTCCACTATAGCAACCTGAGCACCAAGCTCCGCGGCTTTAATCGCCGCGGCAAAGCCCGCCGATCCGCCGCCGATGATCATGAGATCGTAGTCTGCAGGATCTACGGGGAGACTGCAACAGCTCGGCATACGGAGATCACCTTCCTTTTCGAGAGTTATTCACGGTCTGAAATATCCCACACCCAAACTCGATCGGGTGAGACCGCATCGCCGTTCTCGCTCCCTACCGCGATCAGTTTGCTCCCTTGGAGCAGCAGAGCCAACACCCGGCCCGGCGCTCGCGTTTGCCAGAGAAGTTGGTCATCCGAGATTCGCCGCAGCTCTATGACTGCACCCCGCGCCAAGGCCAGACGATCATGCCCTGGATCAACGGCAAGATGTGCAGAGCTTGGCTCGGCAGCGAATCGTCGCAGTGTGCCGTCATTGATAAAGATCAACGCGGCCTCGCCCCCGAACCCCCCTTCGACCCAGAGCCATTGCCCTCTTATGGTCAATTTGGGAACGTGCACCTCGCCCAGCACGACCCGGCGCGCCTCACCGCTCTTCCAGATGTACACCGTGAGCTCGTCTCGCCCAAAGGCGGGATTGCCGGCGATGGCGAAGGCGCTTCCGTCCTCAGCAAGGGCAGCCGCCACGACTAAGCCCTCATAGGTCAGTGTGCCCTCGTGAAGGAGCTTTAGGTCCGTTGTCGAATACAGGTGGAAGAGCTTGTTGGTCGCCGCGAGCAGATAGTGCCCATCGTCGGAGAGCGCCACGACCGGCACGTCCTTGAATTGTGCGGACCAGAGCCGCTGCCCCTCCCGCGAGAAGAGATAGGCCCGCTGGCTTGTCGTCGCCGCGATGTATTGCCCATCTGAGCTTACCTCCGCGCTGAGGAGGGTGAATTCGCTGTCCTCTTGATAGCGGAGCGCCTTCAGCTCTTGGCCGTCTTGGCTATAGAGATGGAGCTGCTTGCCCGCGCCCAAGAGAAAGCGAGCATCAGGGGTCATCTTCACCAGGGGCAGCCCGCAGCAGTTGGGATTCTCATAGCTTGTCGTCCACAGGGCTTGGCCCACAGAAAGATCGAACAACTGCAGCTCGGTCATGTTGACATTCCGTCCGTCTTGTTGTGAGACAAAGTTGTGCGCGACTGCCACGTGTCGGCCATCTGCGGAAACAGCTACCGAAGTCAAGCTACCGGCGGGTATTTCCAAGACAAGGTCCGGCAGCTCTCCAAAAGCCGGGGGCGTCGCGTGCATCACGGGACGTCCACTAGAGCTGACAAGTGCCCACAAAGCAAGCAGCACCGCTGCGATGAGCGCAAGCCATGTCGCGTTTTGCATCTTGTCTGTTCACCTCCCAATTTTGTAAAATTAAAAAATTGGCGTTGGGCGCATCAACGCGAGAATGCTTCCCCTCTCTCTGACAAATCGCTCCGCCAAAAGCCCTAACACCGTCCCAAATGCGATGTGCGCTGCCAGCGTCGTCAGGAAGTACCACGGCGCTCCTGTATTGATCCCAACAGCACCGTATACACTAACCCGAAGCTCGCCCCGTTGAGGAAGTGATAGAGATAGCCCACTGTAAGCACTGTTGCCGTCACATCATCTGTTCCAAAGATGAGCTTGCCGAACATGGTGGGCATATCAGCGGGGAGCGTCTTCAGCCCTACGCCGATGGGATAGCGAATCGCGTCCAGCGCGATGGTCGCCACCGCTCCGGCCCACAGACCCGTGAAGACCCTGTCGAACAGCCGGGGATATAAGTTATAGCTGACGACCAAGACGGCTGCTAAGGCCATCAGTGACACTGCGAGAAACGGCAGATACGCGCGCATGACTGAATGAACGGACATCATCATTTCCATCATGTTTGCGGGCTGCCGCGCCATCGTGATCGAAGTCGAGACGAGCAAGAGCCCAATCGGCGCAGCTCCACCCGTCACCAAAGCGATTGCCGTCCAGAGGAGCTCGTTCTTCGTCGGCGCTTTCGCAGTTTGCTCCATAGCATCATCACCTTCCTTTTGGCTTTTGCGTTTTTTAGAAGCGAATCACGCCACCGTAGATCAGGTTGTAATAGACCAGATACGCGCCGGCTCCGATCATCACCAACGCCGCAGCTTTGTGGACGTAGCCCATCAGCGGGCGCAGGTACCTTTCGATAAGCCCTTTGGAGAAGCTCATAATGACTGACAAGGCGACCATCATCAAGGCCATGCCGGAAGCGTATGCCACGAAGTTGGCCAGCCCACCCACAAACCCCTGTACCAAGGGTTGGACCACCCACACAAAAAAGATGGGGAAGACACAACCAATGGAGCCGATGGCATAGCTCATTCCGTAAAGATAGTACGAGGTGAAGCCAGGATGAGGATTGCCTTGAACGACGCGAGCGGCGAACGCCGAGAGCGGAAGCTCCAGCGACAGAGAACCTATAAACATCACCACGCCGAGGACAACCAAAGCACCCCCGATGAAGGCAGCTATCCACGGCAAGTACGGGCCAATGTGACTGACAAAAGCACCGCCGAGCAAGGAGAAGACCACTCCCAAAGCTCCAAAGACTGTGAAGAACCCCGCGCTCACGAGTAACCCCAGTTTGAGACCGCTCCAGCTGCTTCTCAGCCAATTCTGAGCACCTCCCCCACGCTGCCCAAGATAGTGGGCTATATACGCGGGGAGCAGGGCAAACCCACAAGGGTTGAAGAACGTCACGACCCCTGCGAGAAACGCGAGTGAGACCATCTCCCAGCTCATGAGCGCTCCTTGGCTACGAGCCGCCAGCCGTAGCCCAAAAAGAAGAGAAACCCTACAGTGAGGACGATGAAGAGCCACAGAAGATTCTGGGCCAGGAACGCCCCAAAAGCCGTGCCCGCCAAGAGCCCCGCCCATAAGGGCAGATGACACGGGCAGAAGAGCGCCGCCCCCACAAACGCCAGATATTTCTTCATCGGGACATCACCCTGGCGAGCGCCTCCTCAAAGGGCTTGGTGCCCACAGGCCGCGCCCCTTTGAAGACGATCCGCCCCTGCGCATCTACCAGATACAGATCGCCCAGCGAGACCACACGATAGAGCTGGGTGACTCCAGCAGTGTCAAGTGCATAGATAAAATCATCCCGTCCGTACCGACGCCGATGGGCCCGCAACGTCTCTGGGGAATCGCTCTTGGGGTCTACACTGATCCACACGATCTCTAGAGCACTATAGCGCGCTTTGCGCTTAGCCAGCTCTTGAGTCTCCGGAGCACACGGCAGGCACCATGACGCCGAAAAGTACAGCACGACCGGGCGCCCCCGCAGCTCGCTCAGCGAAAAACTGTTCCCGTCAATATCCGTGAGCGTGAAGTCGGGAGCGCGCTCACCGACGTCTGTCCCGACCGGCTCTTCACCTGCGGTGCTCGCTGCGGCTTTGGGGGTGGGCTGCCCACTCCCAGGCACACAGGAAGGACAGACGGCGGGCACGACAAAGATCGCAAGCACGACAAGCCCTACAAGCCCGATTCCCAGTCCGCCAAGCCAAAGGATTCTCCTCGCGTGTCGCGTGCTCATAACTTCCCTCCTCTAGCGCACTTTGGGCTCACAGCACGAAGCGCCATCTCCATCCGCTGAGACAGTTGCTATGGGTTCGGACGACAAGCTGCCCCAATAGCTCAGCGCCTTGAGCGCCCACTCTTCGCCGGGGCAGCCGCCCATCGTCATAGCGACGTTCAAGAACTCGATCAGCTCCTCGGAGCTGACGCCGTACTGCTCGCGGGCCATCTGGGTATAGGCACGGATGCACGGCTCACACTTGATCACCACGGAGATCGCCAAGGCCGTCAGCACCTTGTACTTTGCCGGGACTACTCCGTCGCTGTAGGTTGCCTCGCGCATGCGCACCAAGGCGCCGGTGACCTTCGGCGAGGCCCGCCGCAGCTCTTCAAAGAGTTTCGTCGTCTCTAGGGCCGTCATAAGAGCCTCCTCGCTCGGTGATTTATACCATACCTAGGTATAGTATATCAGAGGGCTCAAAAAATGTCAAGTAGGCTTGATATGCGCCAGGCGCAGGGCGTTGCCGGTCACCGCCAGCGACGCCCCCATGTCGCCCACTAAGACTGCTAGCACGAGCGTCACGTAGCCGGGGAAGACCCCTAGACCCAGACTGAACTTCGTCAGGATCGAGAAGGAGATATTTTGTTTGATGACACGGCGCGCGCGGCGGCTCAGCTCGATCAGATAGGGCAGTTTGCTCAGGTCGTCGGCCATCAGCGCGATATCGGCCGTCTCGAGCGCCGTATCGGTGCCCATCACTCCCATCGCGATCCCTACGGTAGCAGCGGCAAGCGCCGGGGCGTCGTTGACCCCATCGCCGACCATCGCGACCTTGCCGTGCTCTTGCAAGAGTCTTTGGATTTCTGCGACCTTGCCGTCGGGCAGCACCCCGGCGCGATAGTGTCTAATGCCCAATTGTCGCGCCACGGCCCTGACCGTGCCCTCGTTGTCCCCGCTGAGCATGACAACTTTTAGCCCAAGGCGCTCTAAGCGGCGCACGGTTTCGAAGGCCTCCGGGCGCACGCGATCCGCCACGGCGATCAGCCCGAGAGGACGTTCGGCCGTGCCCACGGCGACGACCGTCTTGGCCTCAGATTCCAAGCGCGCAAGATGCTCGGCGACCTCTCTCCCTTCCCTTCCCTTTAGGGGAGGGGACAGAGGGGTTAGGTCAGAAGGAGATAAGAAGTGCGCAAAGAGCTGCGGCTTGCCCACACGATAGAGTTTTCCGTCGAGACGCCCTTGCACGCCTTCGCCTGTCAGCGAGAGAAAATCCGAGACCTCCGGCAACGGCTGATTTGTCATATACTCAGAGTAATATCTGACAATCGCCTGGGCGATGGGGTGCTGGCTCTTGCTCTCCAATGCGGCCGCGATGCGTAGGACCTCTTCGGGTGAAGAGCCGTCGCACGCGATCACGTCCGTGACTGAGAGCTCTCCGGTGGTGAGCGTGCCCGTCTTGTCGAAGACGATCGTCTGAATTTGCCCAAGCTCCTCTAAGTAGACGCCGCCTTTGATGAGCACGCCGTGGCGCGCCGCGCTCGTTATTGCTGAGATAATCGAGACCGGGGTCGAGATCAAGAGCGCGCACGGACACGCGATCACGAACAGCGCCAGGGCGCGCGAGAACCACTCCCCAAAGGGCGCTCCCCACACGAGCGAGGGCACCGTCGCCACGGCAAATGCGATCAGCACGACGGCAGGCGTATAGTATTTCGCGAAGCGATCTACGAACTTTTCCGCAGGGGCTTTGTGCGCCTCGGCCTCTTCGATCAAGTGAATGATCTTGGCGAGCGTCGTATCTTTGGCGCGCTTGGTGACTTGGATTTCTAAATAGCCCTCTTGGTTGAGCGTGCCGGCGAAGACCTCATCGCCGGGCTTTTTCTCCACGGGGACGGACTCCCCTGTGATCGGCGCTTGGTTCACTGAAGAGTTTCCTAAAAGCACGCGCCCGTCGAGAGCGATGCGCTCCCCGGGCTTTACAATAAGAGTCTCGCCAGGCTCGATCTGATCGAGTGAGAGCCAGTGCTCTTGGCCGTTGCGGCGCACGCGGGCCTCTGTGGGTGCGAGCTTGATCAGCTCGCGCAACGACCGGCGCGCGCGAGCGACAGAAAATTCTTCGAGCAGCTCAGCGACAGAGAAGAGAAACGCTAAGCTCGCCGCCTCGACGTACTCCCCGATGATGATCGCCCCGACAATCGCCAAAGTCATCAGGGTGTTGATGCCCAGCGAAAATCTCTTGAGCGCGTACAGCCCTCGGCGCGCAAAATGATATGCCCCAAAGAAGACCGAGCCAAGATAGAGCGCCGTCGAGAGTGAGAGCGTGCGCTCCACCAAGACTGTCAGCGTTGGGTCTGCTCCAACGAGCGAGAGCGCCAAGCCGCACGCCAGCAGCACCCCGGAGATACCCGTAAAGAGAGCCTCACGGCGCCTCCAAAGAGATTGAGATTCGCTCGCTTCTTCGTGAGTGCGGCGGGTCGTGTAGCCGATGCGCTCAATATGCTCGACGAGTCGAGCACGATCGAGCGTGCTCGCGCGATAGCGCACGCGCACGGTGCTCGTGGAAAAATTCACCTTGGCTTCGGTGACGCCGTGCAAGCGCGCCACGGCTTGCTCTAATTCATCGGCACAGCCGGCGCAGTGCATCCCTTCAATCTGAAGGTCTTCGGTCTGCTCATCCATAGCTTTCTTGGACGTGCTCGAGCCCCTGGCGAAAGAGTCGCTCGATATGCTCGTCGTCGAGCGAGTAGTAGGCCATGCGCCCTTCGCGACGATACTTGACGAGCTTGAGGGCTTTCAATAAGCGCAAGTGATGCGAAACGGCCGACTCGTTCATCCCCAAGAGCGCGCTGAGGTCGCAGACGCACAGCTCTGCTTTCGAAAGCGCAAAGAGAATCTTGACTCTTGTGGGGTCACTCAGCACTTTAAACGTCTCGGCGAGGGCGTCGGCTACGTCGTCGCCGATCATCGTCTTTTGTACGGCCTTGACGCTCCGTTCGTTGACGTAGTGCACGTCGCAGACGTCGCGCGAGGCCGCGGGGCTGAGCGTCATGAGCTTAGGCATTGATCTCTCCAACGATTCAGCAATTGTTGAATCGTTAAAATTATAGCACGCCTGGTTCTTCGTGTCAACTGTGGCTTGACTGCTCCTGCCAAGGGAGATAGTATTAAGACGGTGATAAGCTGTGGCCACCAAAGCTCAGATCAAATTCACGTATGAGGACTACAAGAGCCTGCCCTACACGGAGCGGCAGCGCTTTGAACTCTTGGAAGGAGAGCTGATCCCCATGGCACCCTCCCCCGGAGAAGCCCACCAAGCGGCTTCGATAGGGCTTGCGTCGCTGTTGTATCGGTTTGTGCGAGAGCGTCGGCTAGGGCGAGTCTATGAGGCCCCCTTCGATGTCGTCTTAGGAGCGCCGGGGGAGGAGCAGGTTGTGCAGCCTGATATCTTCTTTATCGCTCAGGATCGGTTGCACATCATCGGGGAGGAGGAAGTCCGCGGTGGGCCTGATCTCGTCATCGAGGTGCTGTCGCCGACGACAGCCGAGAAAGACCGGCTCTTCAAGCGGCGGCTCTACGCTAAGCACGGGGTAAAGGAGTATTGGCTTGTCGACCCCAGCGCGCGCACTATCGAGGTGCTCACGCTCAGCGAGCAAGGCTATGAGCAAGCCGGGCTCTATGGCGAGAACGACGAGCTGCGCTCCCCTTTGTTGCCGGAGCTACGTTTCCCCGTGCGCGAGGTGTTCTATTGAGATCGGG
The DNA here is from genome assembly GCA_964578715.1 of uncultured Thermotogae bacterium. GTDB lineage: Bacteria > Bipolaricaulota > Bipolaricaulia > RBG-16-55-9 > DRXL01 > JANXCC01. The sequence goes on from CAZODX010000019.1 coordinate 10,494, forward strand.
TTTCGACTTCGATCACCAGCCCGCCTACATGCTCGCGCACCGATTCTATCAAAAAGCCATGCGCTTGCACCAAGCTGAGCGTGTCCCGGTTCAGATGACAATTGTTCGCGATGCGCCGCCACAGCGGCGTGAGAATGTCCTGCACTTTGGCGCCCCAGAAGCTGCGCACGCGCACGTGCTCGAGCACTCTGAACGCTCCCCCAGGCTTGAGCACCCGATGGACTTCGCTCAACGCTCGCTGGGGATCGGTCACGGTGCAGAAGACGAGCGTCGCGATCACCATGTCGAACGAGCATTCTGCAAAGGGGAGCTCTTCCGCGCACGCTGCGAGCAACGTCACGGAGCGTCCGAGCGTGACAGCGCGGCGGCGCGCGCGCTTGAGAAAGTCTTCGTTGGGGTCAATGCCCACAAGTTCCACTGTGCTGGGATAGTAGGGCAGATTGGCGCCCGTGCCGATGCCGAGCTCCAGCACGCGCCCGTGCGCCGTGCCCACAAGACGCCGACGGAGCTGGCTTAGTAAAAACTTCTCAGCGGGCCACATCGCCCCGTCGTAGATCACAGCATGCATCGTCAGCTAGTGAGCTGCTGCATCGAGGATCGCTTGAATCTCCGAGTCGATCTTCTTCGGGAGATCGCCCACTTTTGCTAGAACTTCTGGGAAGAGCTGGGGCATGACGGCCCCAGGGCGCATCGCCGCGATCTTCGTCTTGCCCTTGTCCGTAAAGATTAAAATACTACAGGGCATACAGAGCCCTGTCAGGCGCTCTGCCCCCATCAGCGTGTTGGCGTGCGCCGGGGCGCAGATGTCGAGCGACTTGACGTGCTCGTCTTGAGGGAATCCCTTCGCCGCCAAGATCTCTGAGAAGTCATAATCCCCCAAGATCCCCCACTTATGGGCTTCCGCGGCCTTGCGCACCGCGATCACGGCCTCCTGGAACGATTTACCCGTCTCAACAACGTACACGAAACTGCTCATGGTGAGCCTCCTTTCTCAACGCTTGATCAATGGCTCAAGCAACAGCAAGGCGATATCGAGCACAAAAAGCAAGACGATCAAGAGCTCTAAGACCAAGAGCTGGCGCGCCTGGGTGCGCTCGTAGAGCAACTCATAGAGGCTCTCGACGGTCGCGAGCTTCTGGCGCACGCTCGCCTGCCATGCCGAAAGCCCAAAGCGCGTCGCCGCGACGTTATACACCCGCGCTAGATACGGATCCCCGATCAGCTTGAGCGCGTTCGTGACTTTCTCGATCACCTCCGAGACGTCGAGCTTGACCTCAGACAGATAGTCAATAATCGCAGCGAACGGGCGCAGCGTGAAAATGCTCGGCTTTTTCTCTAAGTCATCATACGCTCGATCCAAGACCCGATCTAACAATGCGTCATAGGTGCGCAGCTCCAACAGCATCGCCACGGCGTACTCTAAGACGTCGGGGACGTCGTAGCTCTGTCGCGGGTCGTAGAGAAACGTAGCGTTCCAGTCTATGAGCGCCAGCTCGTCTTCGTAGTACGAGAGGGGTTGGCGGATCGCCTCGGAGAGCTCTGAATCGCTGAGCGGCTCGATTTCGCAGCGCAAGATCTTGGCGATCTCCGCGCCGTAGTCGGCCAGCAGCTCGCGAGCACTCAAGGGACGCTCAAATTGCTCAATCGAGAAGATCGCGTAATCTTCCCATTCGGTCTCTTTGCTGTACGACGCTTGGACGATCCCCGGAGCGAGGGCGCTTTGTAAACGCTGGAGCTGCTCGCGCGCAAGCTGATAGACCTTGGGGTTGCCGACAAGCTCCGTCGCGACTCCTACAAGATCTTTAAGCTCCCCCTGCAGCGGGAGCTTAAAGATAATACTGATGACCCCAAAATCGTAGAGCTTGGCGCGACAGACCGCTGGGGCGTAGTGCGCGCTCAGCGCAAATTGCCCCAGCTCGATCAGCAGCGGCGGCCGACGATACTGCACATACACTGGGGTCAGACGCTCCACGACCAACTGTGATGTCGTCGGTGCCTCCCCGAAGATGCTCTCGATCTTGTCTAACAGAATCTCATCGCCGACGTCAAAACAATAGTAGAGCAAGAGCGAGCCATGCTCGACGCGTAAAGATCTGTCGGCGAGCGTGCGGTTCATAGTCGAGCCTAGCGCACGGGGTTCTCCGGTCCGCGCCCAAGATATTCGGCCAGGAACGCCCGTATAGTTGGGACATCGTAGTGTTCTAGTTTCAGCATCTTCGTCCACGCTGTCAAGATAAACGGCGCCTCGGGCTTTGGGTCAGGGTTGGGCACGACGATCACGCTGGCCCACGGGTCGCGATGCGCTTGCACAAAGCGCGTCAAGCTCTGGCGGATCTCGTCGGTGAGCTGGGCCGGGTCATAATAGATGACAACGGCCCCGTGTTCGAGACTGTGCACGAGATTTCCTGCCGGTCGCGGTTCGACGTAGAAGCCGCCCGGCGTCTCGCGGCCGTAGTGCCGCCCGGACGTGGGCGGGTTGGTGTTATACGTGATCTGAGTGCTCTCGGGAACGTGTTCCGTCCCCTCGCTGGGGAAGGATTGAACGTTTTTGAGCAGATTGGCGTCGCCTCGTTTGGGCAAGGGCTGGGCTTCGAAGGACGTCTGCGAGGACTGAAAGACTCCTACAGCTGCGATGAGACCGAGCGCCCCGATCCCTATGACGATCCAGAGCCAGGGCCGCCGACGTGAGGGCTGTTTTATCTCACCGTGGCGTCTCTTCTTCTCGCCCATGAATGAACGCACCTCCTTAAGAACTTGTGCTGAGCGCCAGTGCGCCGCCGATGACGCCCAAGGCCCCCGCAAGCAGCCCGCCCATGCCGAAGAAGAAATTGAGCGCTGAAGCGATTAAGATAACAATGCCCCACGTCTGGCGTTGTTCGGGTTTCACGTAGAGCATGACTGCTCCCACTAAGACGACGATCCCGGCGACGATGCCAAACCACGGCCACCACAGCGCGGGAGCGAAGCCGCGCATCATGCCGTGGCCCCACATCCAGCCGCCCATTCCCCACTCTCCCGCTCCAGACATCATAGCACCCGAAGCCAGCATCCATAAGCCCGCCAGAAGCGAGAGCACGAATGCTACGACGGGCTTCTCTGCCGTCGGCTGTTGTCCTTCTTGCATGAGAGCCTCCTCCAAAGCTATGTTAACACTTTTGGTCTCTGGCGGTCAACCTTGTGGGATTATTTTCAAGCTTGCTCGCCCGCACAAAGAAGACCCACGGGCCTCCGACACTGCGTTCCACGTGCAAGCCTACCTTGTGCACAAGAAATATATACCTGCAGTTTCTTACTGCTCGTATTGGAC
>CAZODX010000020.1:0-5867 GCA_964578715.1 uncultured Thermotogae bacterium
TGGGCGTCGTGTATAATCCCATCCATGACGAGCTGTTCGTCGGCGAAGCCGGCCATGGGGCTTATTGCAATGGCCAGCCTATGAGAGTTTCGCAAACGGAGACGCTCCAAGAGAGCTTGGTCATGACCGGCTTCCCTTACGACGAGCGCTTGATCCCGCAGCACTTGGCATGGTGGGAGCGCTTTGCCAGGAAGGCTCAGACTTTACGCCGTCTGGGGTCATCGGCTCTGGCTCTCGCGTACTTGGCGGCGGGGCGGGCCGACGGCTACTGGGAACTCGACTTAAAGCCGTGGGACATGGCAGCGGCCGTGCTAATGGTGCGCGAGGCCGGAGGCACAGTGACAGACTTGCGAGGCCGTCCGTTGGATCTCTTCGCCGGTGAGGTCTTGGCGACCAATGGGAAGATCCACGACGCCATGATCAAGATCTTACAGGGCGAGCGTGAGTGACTATGGAGCAGACATACATTGAAGATATCGCGCGGAAGGTCGGACAAGACGTCTTGATCTGTGGGTGGCTCTACAATCGTCGCGAGTCCGGCAAGATTCAGTTTCTGCTCGTTCGCGACGGGACAGGGGTCATCCAAGCTGTGGTCACCAAAGCCGATGGGGCGGCTTTCGAAAAGGCGCTGAAGCTCACGCAAGAGTCATCGCTGAAGGTCTGGGGCACGGTGCGCCAAGACCCGCGGGCTCCCGGCGGCTACGAGCTGCAGATCAAAGAGATAGAGATCGTGCAGCGCGTCGAAGAGAAATATCCCATAGACTTAAAAGAGCACGGGCCGGCGTTCTTGTTAGACCACCGGCACTTATGGATTCGCACCCCGCGGCAGACGGCGCTGCTGCGCGTGCGCCACGAAGTGATGAGATCTATTCGCGATTTCTTCGACGAGCGCGGCTTCATCGCGACCGAAGCGCCCATTCTCACACCGTCGGCCTGCGAGGGCACAACGACGCTGTTTGAAGTCAATTACTTCGACGAGAAGGCCTATCTCTCGCAGAGCGGGCAGCTCTACTTAGAAGCGACGGCGATGGCACTGGGGAGGGTCTATTGGATCGGCCCGGCCTTTCGAGCCGAAAAGTCCAAGACCCGCAAGCACTTGACGGAGTTCTGGATGGCCGAAGCCGAAGTCGCGTTCTTCGATCACGAGCAGAATCTCAAACTCCAAGAGGAGCTCGTCAAGTATGTGATCCAACGGTGCTTACAGAAGCGCGCGCGCGAGCTCAAAGAGCTTGGACGCCAGACGGAGTCGCTTGAGCGAGCTGTTGCTGAGCCGTTCGCTCGCATCACGTATGCAGAGTCTCTGGAGATCGTCAACGATCTTCTCAAAGAGAAGATTGCCTGTGGGGAGGTCGAGAAACTGAACTGGGGGGATGACTTCGGCGCGCCTCACGAAGAAGCGTTGGGGCAGCACTTTGGACGGCCCGTCTTCGTCGAATTCTTCCCCGCCAAGATGAAGGCGTTCTACATGGAGCCTAAGCCCGATAACCCCGACTTGGTGTTGGCTGCCGACTTGATCGCCCCTGAGGGCTACGGGGAGATCATCGGAGGGAGCCAGCGCATCTCTGATATCTCTCTATTGAAGCAACGATTGAAGGACTTTGGGTTGCCGGAAGAGCCGTACCAATGGTATATTGATTTGCGCAAGTATGGGGGCGTCCCGCATTCGGGGTTTGGGCTGGGGGTGGAGCGGCTCACGGCATGGATTGCGGGGATCGAGCATCTGCGCGAGGCCATCCCGTTCCCACGCATGATCTATCGCTTGAGGCCCTAGAGTCGTTTCTGAAAGGTCCGGCTCTCTGTTCCGTGGAGGATTCTCTGAATATTGCTGCGATGTTGCCAGACCGTCATCAGCCCTAACGCGCCAAACAGCCCTATAATTTCCCAATTCGCCGACGGCGCTTGGAAGAAATAGAGCACGACAGGCGCCAGCAGCAACGCCGCCATCGAGCCCACAGCGACGTAGCGCGTCAGCGCGACCGTCACACCCCAGAGAGCTACGGTCACCAACAGCGCCGGCCAGGAGAAGAAGAATAAGAGCCCCAGTGTAGTCGCGACGCCCTTGCCCCCGCTGAACTTCAAGAAGATGCTCCAATTGTGCCCCACGACGGCAAGACCTGAAAGCCACACCGGGGCGTGCAAAGCGCTCGTCACAGCTGCGGCCACAACTCCCTTGCCCATGTCCCCTATGAGCGCTACCGCGCCGTATCCGACCCCCACAACGCGCGTGACGTTGGTCGCCCCGACGTTGCCGCTGCCGTGCTGCCGAATATCTATATGCTTGAGGCGCGCAACCACGTAACTGAAGGGCAGAGAGCCTATCAGATAACAGAGCGCTCCCGCCCCAAGGGCTTGCCAGTCCATACGGTCAAAAACTTAAGAGCCCTCAGACTCTTTGAGGAGCTCCTTGAGGCCCTTCACGCGCTCCCCCATCGTGACCCCTTCGCGCCCGACATCGCCGGTGAGCAGGTGCTCTTGTCTGTGGAGGTTGCGCATGGAGAGCCGCACCTGGCGCTTCTCTTCATTGATACCGATGATGCGCGCCTTGACCACCTGGCCCACTTGCAGGACGTCTGCCGGGGTCGAGATCCGCTCATCGGTGATCTCCGAGACGTGGATGAGCCCTTCCACATCTTCGGTGATCTTCATGAACGCGCCAAACTCCTTGATCTGCGTGATCGGCCCCTCAACGATGCTGCCCACAGAGTAACTCTCCAAGAACTTGTGCCAGGGATCTTCTTGGAGCTCTTTCAAGCTGAGGCGGATCTTGCGCTTGCTCGCGTCGGACTTGATCACCTTGGCCGTGATCTCCTGGCCCTCCTTGACGACATCGCTGGGCTTATTGACTTTATCCCAGCTCATCTCCGAGATGTGCAAGAGTGCCTCGACGCCGTCCTCTAAGTAGACGAACGCCCCAAAGTCGGTGAGCTTGGTCACCCGCCCCTGGACGATGCTGCCCTCAGGGTACTTCTCCTCGATCTTCTCCCACGGATCGGGCTGGGTGCGCTTCATGGAGAGGCTGACGCGCCGTTCTTGCTCGTTGACATCGAGCACGACGACCTCCACTTCTTGCCCGACCTTGACGACTTCTTTGGGATGCTCCGGATACCCCCACGACAGCTCGGAGATGTGCACCAAGCCCTCGACGTCCTCTTCGATGCGCACGAACGCACCAAAGTCAGTCAAGCTTACGACTGTGCCCTTGGTCTTGGTCCCTGCGGGGTAGCGCTGCTTGAGACCAATCCACGGGTCAGGACGCAGCTGTTTAATCGAGAGCGAGATGCGCTCCTTCTCGCGGTCGACGGCGAGGACTTTGACGGTGATCTTGTCCCCAACTTTGTACGTGTTAGGCGGCACCACGGGGATGTCCTTCCAGCTGATCTCCGAGCGATGGACGAGCCCTTCAAAGCCGCCGACGTCCACGAAGATCCCAAAATCGACGATCGATTTGATCGTGCCTTCGAGCACTTGGCCGGGTTGGAGCTTAGTGAAGAGTTCTTCTTTGCGCTGGCGCTCCAGCTCTTTGAGATACTCCCTGTGGGAGACGACGAGATTGCGCTCCCGGCGGTCTAACTCTAAGATAATAAACGGCACTTCTTTGCCGCGCAGCTCCTCGATCCGTGGAGGCAGGTCATCTCCCAAGTGTGAGCCTGGCAAGAACGCGCGAATCCCGGACTTCAAGAGATTCACGTGATAACCTGCGCCTTTGACCTCGTCCTCGATCGTCCCGGTGATGGGGAGCCGATGGCGATAGGCGCGCTCCAACTCGCTGATGCGCTTCTCGTAGAGCGCGGCTTTTTCGGAGACGTGGATCGTCCCCTCTTCTTCGTCAATGTATGTGATTAAGACCTCGATCTCGTCGCCGGGCTGGAGCGGCGCCTTGTGGAAGGGCGCGAGCTCCGTGGGCTTCATCAGGGCTTCAGACTTGTAGCCGATGTCGACCAAGACCCCTTGGTCGCTGACCTGGACCACCCGCCCCTTCAAGATATCTCCGCGCGAATACGTCAACACGTCTTGGTCTTCCAAGAGCGCTTCCATCTGAGAGAGCTCTGGTGTCTCTTTGAGTTCCTCGGACATGCTCGATCACCCGCTTGGTTGAGAGAGTTCACTGACTAACTGTTCGATAGCCGTCTGTACCGCCGTGATAGCCCGCGTGGGGGTCGAGGCCCCCGCCGAGATCCCGATGTGCTTCTTCCCCCGGAACCACTCTCCTTTCAGTTCGGATGCGTCCTCAATATGATAGCACGTCGTGTACTGGGAAGCGATCTCCGCCAGTCGGCACGTATTGGAGCTGTTGCGCCCGCCCACTACTATAACAAGATCGCAGCGTTGGGCCAGCTCGCGGATCGCCTCTTGGCGGTCGAACGTCGCCTGACAGATTGTATTATACGCCCGCACCTCCAAGCAATGCTCCAGCACCCGCCCGATAAGCTGGGCGAACTTCTCATAAGGGTGAGTCGTCTGCGAGATGAGCCCCACGCGATCCGACGCTTTTAAGCGGAGCTTCTCGACCTCCTCCGGGCCGGTGATCACGTCGACGCGGGCGTTGAGCCCGTCCAGATGGCCGAGAATGCCCTGAATCTCCGGATGCTCAATGTGCCCCATGATGACGACGCGATAGCCCTGCTCGGCCAATTCACGTGCAAATCTTTGTGGGATCGTCACGAGAGGGCATGTCCCGTCGTAGATCTCGTAGCCCTTCTCTTGGAGGGCTCTCTTGACAGACGGCGCGACGCCGTGAGCGCGAATTAAGACTTTCCGTCGCTGCCCTGGCGCTAAGGGAGGGAGCTCTTCGTGAGACTTGACGAAGACCATCCCCTTGGCGCGCAGCCGCGCCACTTCCTGGGGGTTGTGAATCAGCTCTCCCAGACAGTAGACGGGGCCATCGGGCGTCTCGTTTAATAATTTTTCTGCCATCTCCACGATGCGCTCCACGCCGAAGCACCACCCGGCGCTGCGCGCGATCTCGATCGTCGGCTTTGTGCTCACTGTGATCATAGGCTCTCCTGGAGCGCTGGGGTGCGCTCTAGCCCTACTCTGTCTATGCGCTCCATCAGTAAGTCCGCAAGCTTTTGATAGCGTTCGTGGCGGTCTGAGATCTCACCTAGGTCAAACTCCAAATCTCTCAAACTAAATGGTGCGCTGATATACGCTGTGATCTGCGGCCACCGAAACGGATACTGGGGGGGATAGGGCCCGCGGGCTTCAAAGCGCACCGCCACGAACTCGCTGTTTGTACGCTCGGCGAAGCGTATGACACCCGGGTGAGCCCGTTGGGGCTTCTGTGTTGTCCCCTCGGGGAAGATCCCCACGATCTTGCCCGATCTGATCGCTTCGAGCACCTTGCGCAAATCCTCCACTTGAAAGTGTTCTCGATTGATCGTGATCGCGTAGTGGCGCACCCAGAACCCCAAGAAGGGGTTCTCATCCAGTAGTGTCTTGCGTGCTACAAAATAGATGCGACGCCGATTGCCTAACACGGCTATCAACAGCGGGATGTCCCAGTAGCTGCGATGGCGCGCTACTAAGAGAAACCCATCACGCTGAGGAAGGTTTTCCCGGCCGCGCACCCGCAACCGAAACAGAACTCGCACGATCGCACCCAAGACCGGCGCAAGAAGCCAGTAGAAGAACCCCTTGATGGCCTCAGCGTTCACCCGTTCAGTTTACCAGACGGCTTGTTCCTCTGCAACGCCGCTTCAACGACCCGCACCACTTCGGCGATGACGTCGTCGAGCTTTCGCCCATCAGTATGGATAACGACGGTCTTTGGGGTAATCTGCAGGCGTCCAAAGCCCACGCCGTCGCGGGCATCCCGAGCCCGCAGCTGCGCTAGAACCTCTTCGTAGGGTTGATTGGGGCGTTGCTGG
>CAZODX010000020.1:5877-8340 GCA_964578715.1 uncultured Thermotogae bacterium
ATCTTGACATCAGCGTTGGGGAGCACGACCGAGCCGATATCGCGTCCTTCCATGACGACGTCTCTGGTGTGGGCAATGGCGCGCTGCTGGGCGATGAGAAACTCTCGGACTTCAGGGCGGGCCGCGACTTGCGAAGCAAGCTCATCGATCTGTGGGGTATAGAGCTGTTCTGTGACGTCTTTTCCGTTGAGGAGGACCCGCTCGTCGGGACGAATTTCTATCTGTATTTCTGAGAGCTTCAGCCCCTGGGAGAGCCCTAGCGCGACAGCACGGTACATCGCGCCGGTGTTGACCAACAGACACCCAAAGCGCCGCGCGAGCGCGCGGGCGACGCTCGTCTTGCCTGAGCCTGCGGGGCCGTCAATGGCGATCTGCATGATACTATACGAAATCCCTTAGTATTTGACACTGCAAAGATCTTTGTAAATCTGTTAGCCTCGCTTTCAGCTGAGATTGGTCCAAGTCTTGCTTAATTGCCCATTTTACGGCAGCAAGCTTTGATTTATGTTTAAGTTCTTCGAACTTAACTCTGTAGGTTTGATCTAAGCAACTCCTAATAAGATCTTCTAAGTTCTCACGAACTGGGAACCCCCCAACACGGGGATGCATTTGCAAGAGCTCTTGAAGACGCTCGATGCGCGTCTTCTTGCCATGAGATTCATGCATCTCGTCCCAATCGAATACTGCGATAACTTTGTCATATAAGCCTTGTTTTAAGAGTTTTATGGCATCAGGCAGAGTTGTTTGGAGCATTATATCGATTCCTCTGGAGTCAGTTATCTTGACTTGGTCTGGGGATTGCTGCCACACGACATCTCTGACGTATTCGAAGAAGATTCTGTCGCTCTCACCCTCTACAACGAGCAGGATCATTGTGGTGGTGTCGTGAATGTCGTTGGTTTCCCGAAGTGTTCGAGGAATCCTTCAACCCAGGCACTGCCTAGGAGAATCCCGGCCTCTTGAATCTTATCCGCATTTTCTGGATCAACTCGATACGCCTGTCCATCCTTCATGAGGACAAGCTCCTCCGGTTCTATAAGATTGACAAGTTCCATCGAATGCGTGGAGATGAAGACTTGAACGCCGCGTTGGTTAGCAAGACGAATCTGCTCAAGAAGCTGAGAGAGCAGACGGGGATGCAAGTTGTTCTCTGGTTCTTCGAGAAAGATAACCCCTCCAGGAGGCACAGTATAAAAAGCGACAAGCCAACTTAAAAATGCCTTCCAGCCATCCGGCCAGTCTCCAAGCCAATACTTCCCATAAGGCCACAAGGCTCCTTCAAGCCATATCTTGATCTGGTGACTCTCCTCCTCGACAACGAGATGAGAGTCTTCAAGATCTATAGCAGCGAGAAAGACCACCTCAATATCTTTGAATTTGTCCTCATTGTGATTTTTTAAGCGCCAAAGCACTTGGGGAAGGTTCCCCATCGGGGTATCGAGCCATTCGCCAGGGAATCGTTCTCCTGGGGTTATCAGTCGGGCATCTATATTCTGATACCCCCGGGCAAGAAGATGCGTGAAAACGGGCCGAAAGCCTCGCCAGCTCCGAAAATATTCTCTAAGCTTATTGAAGAGCGGGTCTTGGGCGAGCTGGTCATTAGGGGCATTGACCAGGAGCAAGGGATAATGATGAGGCCACAGGATTTCCATCTCTTGGCCATTGACCACAGCATGGTAGCGCTTGGGAGCTCCTTTCGATGTCTCATAATCGCGTGCCCCTTCATACCAAAGCAGCTCTTTCTCAGGAGTAGAGAGCTTCTCCATGAGAGTATCAAACGTTGGCAGTCTCATCATGGAGGTGGGCGCGAAAATAAGGGAGTACGTATAGAGCTGCTTGCCTGACTCAATATTGAGTTCTAGGCGTAATCTTCCAGACTCTCGGTTCAGCACGCCTTCAAACCCTAGAGTGGAGCGATGAGGATAGAAAACCTGATACAAGAAAGAGTCTATATCGAAGATGCTTTGCGGTCCTCGTGCCAAGTCAGGGAAGAGAGTAACCACCTCCCACAAGGCTGACTTCCCGCAGCCGTTCGGTCCCACGATCACGTTCAAGGGGCGAATCTCATTGAGAACGAAGTCTTTCAAGATTTTGTATCCCTGTACTCGCAAGGATCGTAGGAACAACTTATCCTCAACCATAATGCTCACAGATTCATAATACCAAACCTTGCACACCCTTCCAAATCATATTGATCGCCGAGTAGAGCAGCACAATGCCAAAGAGTCGTCTCAGAAAGACCTTGGAGACTCTTGTCGTGCTCCACGCCCCAAGCTGTGCCCCGATGATAATCCCTAGCGCCAAGGGGATCGCTAAATCTATATGGAGATTCCCCTGAAAGTAGTGCGTCACGGCAGCAATCAGCGACGACGGCCCCATTACAAAAAGACTCGTCGCCACGGCGCTCACGATCTCAACTCCCAAAAAGATATTCATCGCCGGGACCATGACGATCCCCCCGCC
>CAZODX010000020.1:8350-10220 GCA_964578715.1 uncultured Thermotogae bacterium
TCCTGCAATAAGCCCTATAAGTGCACCGAGCATGGGCGTGGGATTTCCCCGGGGATCAAGGCCGCGTCGCAAGAGCAAGCCCAGCTCTTTCGGCTCTTTGCCCGCAAGCATCAGCGCGGAGACGTAGAGCAATAAGACCCCAAATGCGATGGCGAGTGCATCGCTTGAGATAAATTCTGTAAGAAATGCGCCAAGCCACGCGCCTACGAGCGCCATCGGCAAGAGCGCCAGCGCGAATTTATAGTCTATCTTCTTTTGTCGGGAGTACGCGATCGTGCTGGAGATCGAGTTAAAGACAATCGCGGCCAAGCTCGTGCCGACGGCCTCTTGGGTTGTGCCCACCGAGCCCAAAAAGACCAAGAGCGGGACCATAAAGATCCCGCCGCCAACTCCAACCATGCTCGCCACCCACCCGATGGCAATGGCGGCGAAAAAGAGTAGAATGAAGATCACATTACTTATCCTTTTGAAAAGATCAACCAGATCAACAGAACGAGGATGATAAAGCCCAAAATAGCCGCTATGATGCCACTGACGCGAGTTACAAAGGTATTATCTAAAGGCTTCATGAGGGGTCTGAAACTTGACAAAAGATTTAAACTCCAAGTCATGAGCGGATCAAGGGTTATCCAAAGTACAGCAATAGCGAGAATTATCATCAATATCAGCACAAATATTTCCATCATCGTTTGCGCTTCAAATACCCCTCAATGAAGACATCCAGCTCGCCGTCGAGTACTGCTTGCACGTTGCCCACTTCGATCTCCGTGCGATGATCTTTCACGAGCTGATAGGGCTGCAAGACATACGAACGGATCTGGCTGCCCCATTCTATAGAGCGCAACTCCCCGCGCACTTTCGCGATCTCTTGCTCTTTCTCACGCAGCTTCAGCTCGTAGAGCCTCGCGGCAAGCAGCTCGAGAGCGATCTCTTTGTTCTGTTGTTGGCTGCGCTCCCGCTGGCACGTCACTACGATCCCCGTGGGCAGGTGCGTGATTCTCACGGCTGACTCAGTCTTGTTGACGTACTGCCCGCCGGCACCACCGGCACGGAACGTGTCGATCTTGAGATCTTCGGGATTGATCTCGACCTCAGCCTCCTCGACCTTGGGCACTACCGTCACGGCTGCGAATGACGTGTGTCGTCGCGCGTTCGCATCAAACGGGGAAATTCTCACCAAGCGATGGACGCCACGCTCGGCTTTCAAATACCCATACGCATACGGCCCCTGCACTTCCACAGTCGCGCTCTTGATCCCCGCAACTTCGCCAGGGCTTGCTTCGATGATGCTCGCCCGCCAGCCGCGCCGCTCAATATATCTCAAATACATTCTCAACAACATCTCAGCCCAGTCTTGGGCGTCAGTCCCCCCGGCCCCTGCTTGAATGCTCAGATAGCAATCGTTGGGATCGTAAGGTTCATTGAGGAACGCTTCGAGCTCCAGGGCTGCCAGGCGCTTCTCGAGCTCCTGAGCGCCCAGCTGCACCTCGCGCTCGACGGAGGGGTCGCCTTCGGATTTGCCTAGCTCCTCTAGCACTTCTAAGTCATCGAGCTGGGTCTCGAGTGCTTTGTATTTCTGCAAAATCCGGCGCTTCTGCTCGACCTGCTGGGCGACGAGCTTCGCTCTGCGTTTGTCCTCCCAGAAGCCGGGGGCAGACATCTGGTCTTCGAGCTGCTTCAACTCAGCTTCGAGAGCCGCCAAGTCAAAGACGATCAGCGATCTGGGTGAGCCGATCGCGGAGTTCTTGGAGCACGGTATCTCCCTCCTCAGTTGCACACGTACTAATAGTATTCTATGATTGCCGTGTGGGAAATGCAAGACCTAACCCCCGAAGCCCCCTTCCCGACGCGGGAAGGGGGGAAAGCCCCC
>CAZODX010000020.1:10230-13797 GCA_964578715.1 uncultured Thermotogae bacterium
CCCCTCCCGCTTTAGGGGAGGGGGCTTTGGGTACATTATTCATCGTCGCGACGCCCATCGGGAATTTGGAGGACATCACGCTGCGGGCGCTGAGAATTTTGAAAGAGTGCGATCTGATCATCGCCGAGGACACGCGGCGCTCACGCCAATTATTAGCGCATTACGGGATTGAGAAGCCCTTCGAGCGCAGCTTGTATCGCGGGGTGGAGCGCGAGCGCGTCGAGTATTTTCTAGAGAAACTCAAAGCCGGGGCGAAGATCGCGCTCATCTCCGACGCAGGCACGCCCTTGATCTCCGATCCAGGCTATGAGCTCGTGCGACGCGCTATTGAAGAGAAAATCTCGGTTGTGCCGATTCCGGGGCCGACGGCACTGATCGCAGCTCTGATCATATCGGGTTTTTCGACAGAGCGATTTGTCTTTGAGGGCGTGCCGCCCAAGCGAGCAAAAGCCAAGCGCGAGTTTTTCGCGCGACTGGCTAAAGAGCCGCGCACGATCGTGCTCTATGAGTCACCCCATCGGGTGCTGGACACCCTGGAAGTCATGAGCGAATTCTTTTCGCAGAGACGGATCGCGCTCTGTCGCGAGCTCACAAAAATACACGAAGAGATCTTGCGGGGGACGGCAGGTGAGATTCTCGAAATTCTGCGAGCACGTCCTACGATCAAGGGCGAGATCACAATCGTCATTGAGTCTGGAGAGTCCATAGAGTCTATAGAGTCAAGGGGAGCGGAGCTGAGCGTCGTCGAGCACGTACAGAAGCTCATAGCTGAAGGGCTGACGAAGAGAGAAGCGATCAAGAAGGTTGCGCAGCTACGCGAGTTGACCAAGCGCGAAGTCTACAATCAGCTCGTAGCCGATGAAGCTGGGGAGTGAAGGTCCCCCTCTTCCCTTTTCACGCAGTTTGACATATAATACCCCCAGCCCAATGTAAAGGGGTGAGCTTCCATGAAGTCGGCGGTCATCACAGTGTTCGTGCTCCTTGGGACGGCAGCATTGGGCGTGAGCGCGCACGCGCAAGGCCCACTCTACTATGGCGCGCAGGTCGGCGGCGGGACCATCGCGGCGCTTGCCGGCGGTGCGGTGGGAACACTTATCGGGGGAATCAGCGGTGTGTTGCTGGGCTTGCCTATAGAGATGGCTCGCAGCCCTGCTGTCAAAGTTTATCAGAGTTTTGAGGAGATACCAGAACCGGAGGAGCCTCTGCCGATGCGCTGGGGCTTTGCCGGAGCAAAGATTGGCTTTGGCTTAGGTGTCGGCACAGGAGCAGCTCTAGGCGTGATCTGGATCGGCAAGCTCTTTGGGATAGAGGGCGATCCTCAGGGTGCGTGGACAGGGGCGTTCGTGGGAACTGTAGCGGGCATCATGCTAATGACCGAGATAACAGCCGGGAAATATCCGTTCTCGCTCTCGCACTGGTCGTGCAAGCGAACTGAGCAAGAAGGGAAAATTTCGTTCGAATGCAGCTATAAGAGCGGGTATCTGTCGCCTGCGGATGTGCTCTTGAGCCCGATGGTGCTCGCCGCCGTGGGTGCGACTATTGGCTATAACGCGACGGTGAGCTTGGCAGTCTCAGCGCCGGTGATGAGTATGAGATTTTAGGAGGTGACCCCCTATGAGCGCAAACTCCGTCACGCTCCATGATGGAAGCCCGTGGCTGTGGGTGCTCTTAGCCTTAGCGGTGCTTGTGGTGATCTTTTTCGGTAGTTATAGAGAATCAGTGTCGAGCTGGACAGCTGTTGGTGAAGGTCCACCAATCGTAATAAAGCAATCAGAGTTAGAGAGCATGGCGAAAGCCCAAGCCGGGGAGGTAGTTGTCTACTACTCCGATGCAGCCATGGAATCGGTCGCTACCCAAATCGCCGAGGAGTTGGCACACGCATATGCGTTTATCGCTGAACGTTTGGGATGGAAGCCTTATCCCGCGGGGCTTGTCCTTATTGGTGGAGAAAGACCAGGGGCAGTCAGGGTCGAAGGGGAAGGGGAATTGGGTATGACTTTTGGGCTATGGCTGCCAACAGAGACCATCGCTGAAGGCCTAACTCAAGCTTCTGAAGATGTGCTCGATATGATCTACTGGGTTATGCCTCACGAAGCGACGGAGCCTCTCTTCAGCCAAAAGCTCTATCACGATTGCGGGACACGCTGGGTCGGCGACGGCCTTGCAGAGTACGCGGCCTATATCGTGAGCGGACAGTTTCGTCCTGATGTCCAGCAAGCACGGCTCAAAGGGCGATTGCGGACCATCGAAAGACTCCTTGAGCAAGGAAAGAAGAGTTACAATCTCCCTCAAGAATTTCAGGCTTTCAGAAGCGTGCAGATTGTATTTCTCCGGCTAGGATGCGCGAAATCTCCCCACGAGGTCATGGTGGCCGGCTACGCGGTCGCTTTGGCCATCTGGCTTGATCTAGTAGACAAGTACGGAGAAGAGCTCGTCAGACGATTCTGGCAGGAGCTGCAAAAGCTCTCCAGGCCAACCAATCAAGATGTCTTCCGGATCTTGGGCACGCTGACAGGAGAGGATGTCAAGGTCAAGATCACCCAGGTAGACTTACAGTACGCTGCAGAGGTGTTGAAGAAGCATCTAACATCAAATTAAGTAGAGGCGCCGGCAGTTGTCTTAGTGAGTAAGCTTAGACTTCATCCGAGCTGAGCTTACGGCAGTGCCGCGATCTCGCGGACGTGGGCTCCGGATATCTCCAGAATAATATTATCAATCAGTCGCGCCTTGCCAAAGTACACAGCCAGAGCTATTAAGACCTGGCCATCCAGACGCTCGACCGGCTGCAAGTCCTTCGTGCTCACGATTTCGATATAGTCTATCTTGGCTTCACTGGCCGTCGCGATCAGCTGCTGCATCTCAGCAATAATTTTTCTGGCGTCGCGCTCCCCGGATTCGACGAGCGCTTTCGCTCTCTGTAAAGCCCGATAGAGCACAGGGCTCTGCGCACGCTGCTCCGCAGAGAGATAGACATTGCGGCTGCTCATGGCCAGCCCATCGCTCTCGCGCACCGTCGGCGCGGCGATAATTCTGACGGGGAAGTTCAGATCGTGAACGAGTCTCTTGATGATGATGAGCTGCTGCGCGTCTTTCTGGCCGAAGACGGCCACGTCTGGCTGAATAATATTAAAGAGCTTGCTCACGACGAGCACGACGCCGTTAAAATGCCCCGGCCGGCGTGCCCCGCAGAGATGGTCCGCGAGCTTTTCGATCTGAAACGTGATGAGCGATCGTTCGGGGTACATCTCCGAGACTTCCGGGGCGAAGATGAGGTCTGCGCCGCGCGCCTCGCAGAGCCTTCGGTCGCGTTCAAAGTCTCTAGGATACGCGGCGAAGTCTTCGTGGGGGCCAAACTGCGTGGGATTAACAAAGATACTCACAACGACAAAGTCGCTGTGCTCTTTGGCGATGTCAATGAGCTGTAAGTGCCCTTCGTGGAGATACCCCATTGTGGGCACGAAGCCGATTCGTTTCCCTTGAGCACGGGCTTGCGCGATGGCTGCGCGCGTCTCGGCGATCGTGCGCGTGATGAGCATACTCACCCCTCCCCTGCCCCTCTCCGTGTCG
>CAZODX010000021.1:0-7251 GCA_964578715.1 uncultured Thermotogae bacterium
TGATGAGCTTGCTCTTTGCCCGGGGGTTCCCGCGCTGGTATGAACGCTTTAACACTTGGCATTATCGCCGCCAAGCCCAGCGCTATGACCGGAGCGTCATCGAGCTTGAAGGGGCGCGCTACGCCCAAGCGCTCGAAGCCGGACTTCAAACCCTCTCCGTGCAACCCAAGACAATCCTTGATGTCAATACGGGAACAGGCTTCGTCGCCCAGAGATTATTGACGCTCTTCCCCAATGCGAAGATCGTCGCTACAGACCTCTCTGAGGCGATGCTCGCCCAAGCGCGCCTGCGCTCCCCTCAGATCGAATTTCTGCGCGCGGACACGGCAAAGCTCCCATTTGAAGACGGAAGCTTTGACCTCGTAACGCTGCACAACGGGCCGCCGCACTTCGCGGAGATGGCACGCGTCTTACGAACGGGAGGGCAGATGCTCATCGCGTTCACGTCAGGGGCGCGGGTGCCTAGAATTCTTCTCAGACGCTGGCTCAAGAGCGCTCAACGCTTCGGCACCGTTCGCTGCGGACAAGTCGGCGATGGCCTGTGGGTGCTTGTGACTAAGTTTAGTCAAACCATCCGCGGCGCTTGAACCACCAAAACATCAGCCCTCCCAGGAGGGCCATCACCCCAAGCACGGCAGGATACCCCCACGGATGACGGAGCTCTGGCATGAACTCAAAGTTCATCCCATAGATACTAGCAATAAACGTCAAGGGCAGGAAGATCGTCGCGATAATCGTCAGCGTCTTCATAATCTCATTGAGTTTATTGGAGACGAGCGCCTGATGGATGGCCATATCCGTGGAGACGATCTCGCGATAGGTGAAGATCAGGTCGTTAATGCGGGCTAAGTTATCGGAGACATCGCGGAAGTAGACGCGCAGGCTCGCTTTGATGAAGGGCGATTCTTCAAAGGCGAGGCGGCGGGTGAGCTCCAGCTGCGGCCCCAGCACCCGCTGCAGATAGACGATATTTTTGCGGAGCTTAGCGGCCTGCTGCAGTGCGGCCTTATCGGGATTCGTGAAGATTGCTTCTTCGAGTTCGTTGATCTCTTCGTCGAGCCAGCTGAGGATTTGGAGGTTATCGTCGACGAGCAAATCGATAATGGTGTGGGCAAGGTAATCTGGGCCGCGCCCGATGGTGCGCGCGGCAGCGCTGGTGAGCCGCGCCATGGCCATCTCGATGCACTCCATAGGTTCGCTATGGACAGTGATGAGAAAATTCTTTCCCAGAAAGAGGTCGAGCTCAAGAGCGCTGAGATTCTTTTCGATGCGGTCGACGTCGGCATCGCGCAGCACGATCATGAGGCCGTTCTCATACGTATCGATCTTGGGGCGGTACTGCGGGGTGATCAGGTCTTCGACGGCGAGGGGGTGGAGGTTGAAGAGTTTGGCGATCTTTGGGAGTTCGCCGACGTCAGGCCCGGGGAAGTCGATCCAGAAGGTGACGGTCTCTTGGTCTGCCTTGGCTACAATGTCTGTTATGGGGACA
Organism: uncultured Thermotogae bacterium; assembly: GCA_964578715.1. GTDB lineage: Bacteria > Bipolaricaulota > Bipolaricaulia > RBG-16-55-9 > DRXL01 > JANXCC01. The sequence continues at coordinate 1,490 of CAZODX010000021.1, forward strand.
TTCGTCACGAGCCCTTGGCCTTCTTCGTACAGGAAGGTGCGCAAGGGTCTCACCTCCGCTTTCGTCCTGTTAGATTAGTGCATTGAGGGATTTTTGTCAAAAGCGTGTTTGATGCGACTGAATGGGCTTATAGATTAGTGAGGGGGTGACGGCGCTGCTGGCCCGCGATTATCTCTATAAAATCTTCCAGATCGACACGCGCCTGCCGGAGCACCGGGGGTATCTCTACCTTCCACAGCTTAACCGTCTTGTCAGCAGAACCAGAGGCAAGCTCCCACTGTGTGCAAGTAGTGCCAGAGGTCTGTTTACAAATAGGGTTAAAAGCTACAGCATTGACATCCCCATCGTGAGGAGTACTAGAGAACTGTAGTTCCTTACCTGTAGCTACCTCCCACAGCTTGATTGTGTTGGCAATGGAACTAGCAGCCAATAGCTTGCCCTCAGAGCTGAAAGCCACCGCCTTAACAGGCCCATCATGGCTCAGAGACTTCTCCATATTACCCGTTTTCTTATCTGTATCCACTTTCCACAGCTTGACTGTACCGTCAGCAGAACCAGAGGCTAAGAGCTTGCCATCAGGGCTGAAAACCACGGAGTAAACAGGGCCACTGTGACCAGAGAGAGTGAGTATTTCCTTTTTATTGACCACGTCCCAAAGCTTAATTGTGTTGTCTGCAGAGCCTGAGGCCAGGAACTTGCCGTCCGGGCTGAAGGCTACAGAATAAACAGGGCCGTTGTGGCCAGAAAATGTGTACACTTCCTTGCGGCTGTCTATATCCCACAACTTGATTGTAGTATCAAAGGAGCCAGAGGCTAATAGCTTGTCCCATTCTATACATGTTGTCCTAGAAGGCTCTTTCCGTTTGCAAGGACTAAAGACAACTGCCTCAACGGATTCATTATGCCCTGAGAGCGTAGTGCTGAACATAACTGAATCTCGTAGCTTGACTACTTCCCACAGTTTGATTGTCCTATCAGCAGAGCTGGAGGCTAGGAGCATGCCATCAGCACTGAAGGCCACTGCCTTAATAGGGTCACCATGCTCGGAAAGTGTACGTACCTCGTTGCCTTTACTCGTATCCCACACTTTGACTGTCTTGTCCCATGAACCAGAGGCCAAGAGACCTCCATAAGGGCTATAGGCGACTGCAGTGACATCATCGGTGTGGCCAGAGAGCTTCCGCTCTTGTAACGGGAGTGGCATCCAAAAGCCTTTCGGCCAAAAGGCAGCTCCACCACCAAGAATTCCCGTCCAATTAAGCAACCGGTTTTGGCTACCAACCACTTTTGTAGCCTTATCATCGTCAGCCCATACCCCGCAGCCGATGTTGCTTGCAATAACGTTATCATAGATGTTAGCTTGAGAGGTTACTAACTTGATTCCCTCTCCTTTGTTGTCAACAATTGTATTGCCTTTGATTTCCGACAACGCCCTGACTTCTGACAATAAGATGCCATGACTTTCGCTCCCACTGATATTATTATTCTGAACAATGATCGGAGCGATAGCACCACGAGCGTAGATACCTTCTAAAGCCATCCCAATGATGTCGTTGTCCCTCAACTCGATTTTCTCAGAGTTGCTTTCAATGTAGACTGCTCGACCGTCCTTGATGGTGAAGCCGCTCATGATGACGCTCTTAGTGAACAAGAATGCTACAGTGCCTTGGATGGTAACCTGACTTTTCCCTTCACCTTGCAAAGTCAGTCCCTTGTAGATGATTGTTAGATCTTCCCCATACGTCCCGGATTTCACCTGAATCGTGCTGCCCTCGATAGCTACGTTAATCGCATCCTGAATCTTTTGGAAATGGCAGTCCGGTGGACCTGCAGGACAGACTGTAAGGATGATTGTCTTCTGCGCCCTGAGCGTTGCGCTGCTGTATAGCAAAAGCACGTCCAGAGCAAGCAGCACGAGCTTCAAACCTGTTGAAAGCTTCATGCGGCCTACCCACCACCTCCCTCCTCTAGCCTCCCCCCTATTTCCGTGGTCTGCCCTCTTGAGAGAAGCTATCTTTGGCCCTCAAGAGGGCAGACCTTGCTCTGAGCTTTGTTATCAGCCATTACTTTTTAGCTCGTGTCCAGCATGGTCACAATGTGCTGGATGTCCATTCCGATCTGCCACCTTGCTTACGGGTTGTCGCTGATCTGAGTCCAAACGGCCTCAAGTGGTATTGGGACCGTCTGATTCCCGAATGCTCCGGCCTTGATGAGATCAGCTCTAATTGTGTAATTTGTGTCTAACGCGGCTTCTATCGCCAGATAGATAATGCCAGGCTTGAGTAACGTGCCCGATAGAACTGCAGTCTTTTCTAAAGCTGGGCCGATCAGGGAGAGATCTGCCGTTACCCGTCCGTCACGGATTTCAACGACCTGACCAAACCGCATATGGAGACTTAGGCTACTGGAGCCGCTCAGAGTGATTTGCAACCCCACTGCACCTTTTAAGTCCTCATCTTTGAGGGTCAACTTATATTGAGTGGGCGCAAGCACGTTCGCCCCGCTGCCTAGATAAGGCGCTAAGAGCGGTAGGAGCCCTGCCAAAGCAACTTGCCCCGTTGTAGGTTGACCAAACGCCAGGTCTTTCAAATCCATGAGGACCGTCACGATCACTTCGACAGCTTGAGACTTATCTGTTCGATTCCGAACTGCTAGCCAGTAGGTTCCAGAAGCTGGGCGCAACTGGATGAAAGCTTCTTCTCCCAACTCTGAGACCAGGGCAAAGATTGCTTTCTCCTCTGGCTTGTCTTCCGGTCTGATGCTCTTCCCAATGTAAGCATCTACATTGATCTCCTTAGGGTTGCTGCTGCGGACGCGAACCGCCATCGCTATAGCGTCGGCTGGGACACGGAACTCAAACAGTCGAGCAAGTTTGCCGGTTTCAAGTTCAAACGTGAACCCATTGGCTGCGATTTCTTTGGTCACAGGCTCATTGTTGGTGAGCGGAAGTCTATCTTCAAGGGGGTGCACAGGCTCCCAATCTGCTGTGAGCGTGAATCGGTGATTCCGAGGGCCGATGTTGGCCACAAAGATGTAGATCGGTTTCCCTCTGATTGGCAGTAGCTCTTGCTCGATCCGGAATTCACACCGCTCATGCCCGAGATTACCGCCTATGTCCCTATCGCTAAAGCAGTAAACATCTCTATCCAAGAATCTTATGTAGCTCCCGCTCAGGGAGAATGCTTTTGTTATAAGCAGTATGAGATCGTCGTCCGTTGCGCTTCTTACCTCGACCACAAGCCTAGAAAGATCTTCTGGTGCGGTCTCTTCTCCGTCCAGAATATATGGTCCTCTCCAACAATCGGTGCAGCCAATTTGATCCTCTAAGGGCGTTTGGGGTTCGAGCTGCTTGGGGGGTTGCAGAAATTCAACAGGATCTCCTTGAGATGCTAGACTAATGCTGCTAACGCCGTTGGAGACTATCCATAGTAAGCCGACTACTAACACAGCCCACCGTATAGAGAATGTCATAGTTAATTCTCCTCCTTTTGATGATATAGATGATCGAGCTCTATAGCTTGACTTTGATATGCTCCCGTAAAACCACCTCCTTATATATGTAGGCTAAGTTTACTACTTAAATGTCCTAAAATTATCCCACGCTCTTTTTGCCGGATAGATAATGAGTTTTTAGAGATGAACGCTCTGCCAAGCCTCGACGATGGCGCGATTTATCTCGATGCGACCGAGAAAGCTCTCGCGCAGCGCGCGGTCGCGAATGGGTGGGTTGCTCCTCAAAATTCCTCCGACGCAGGCTCTAGACCTAACTTCTCAATGAACTGCTTCGGAGTCTGGTACTCTTCAAACGCCTCGAAATCCCGGTCGTAGGAAACCAGAAACTTTAAGCCAAATTTCTTTGTCACAGCAAGCTGTTCCAGATCTTTGTCCTTGATACGACCTTGATATTTGAGCAAGTCTGCTTCCACCTGCTTGCGGGGGATCACCACACAGCTCACAAGCAAGTAGTTCCGCCAAAGACCCGCTAGCTCCTTGCCGTAGTGTTGCTTGAAATAACGCTGCACTTCATGCAGAACTCGCTCAGAGGTGACTCCTTCGATCTCGCCACGATTGAGCAGTTCGATGACCCGAGCTGAATTGGAAGCTGGAAATTCGTAAGCGTAGATGAAGACGTTAGTATCTAGGAAGACTCTAGGCTTCATCTTCAAGGCGTTCTAAGTCCGCCTTCAACTGGTCTGGCGACACCCCTCGCCGCTTGGCTTGGGTGATTTTCGCCCAAAGGTCTTCACGGCGCAGGAGTCCTAGATCAAGAGCATACTTAAGGACGGCAGCGCGAACGGCCTCGTCCTTATTGGCAAACAGCCCCGCCTGAACCATCCGCTCGATGGCCTCCTCTTCTGTGCCTTCGAGCTGTACTGTGACCTCTGCCATAGGCTCACCTCATGTCTAAGTTTAGCTGGCGGAGCACTCAAAAGCAAAGAGCTGGCCACACCCAACACTCTAGGTTGTCTCATGCTAAGCTTGCTGAATGGATGCGAGTTTTTTAGGAACGAATGCTCTGCCAAGCCTCGACAATAGTGCGGTTTGTCTCAATGCAACTGAGAAAGCTCTCGCGCAGTTCGCGGCTGTGAATGCTCCGAGCGCGACGCATCACTTCGTCATAAGCCTTCTGTAAATACTTCTTCGCTGTGGCATGGCGGCCATGCGCACGCAACGCTTGATAGTGCGCAAAGTATGCTTCTTGAGGGGCAATATGGCCGAAGCCATGCTCTAACAGACTAACGGCTTGTTGTGTGCACGCGAGGGCTTGGGCTTTTTTCTTACACTTCAGATATGCAATCGCCATGCCCGTGAGGCACTCGACTTGAACGTCTCGTGCTCCGATTGCTTTGAGCTGGGAGAGCGCTGCGGCGTAGGAGTGCAACGCTTGACTCACGTGAGAAAGCTTCATCTGCACTGACCCGATACTGTCAAGAGCATGGCAGACCCCGCGCACATCCCTCACGCGCTCGAAGAGGACCTTGGCTTGTTGATAGCACCGTAGGGCTTTGTGCACTTGTCCGAGGCCCTCCAGCGCGTGCCCCTTCACCATCAGGGTCTGGGCTTTATTGTCCAAATCTCGGACGATCTCTTGAATCTCCAAAGTTTCTTGCGCATATTGCAAAGACTTCTCGTAGCTGCCGAGTTTACCGTAAAGATCAGCTATATCGCTCTGGGCCCGCCCACGCCCTTGCTCATGGCCGATCTCCTCATAGAGCGCTAAAGACTGCTGATACGCATCGAGGGCTTTTTGATACTCTCCCACCGCGCGGTAGTGGTTGCCCAGATTATTCGTTGAATAAGCAACTCCAGACTGATCCCCGATCTTGCGGCGGACCTGGAGGGCAGAGCGATAATAGCGCCCCGCGTCACTGTATGCCCCAGTGTGAGCGTGGATCTGGCCCAGCAGGTGCAGAGCGTCTCCCAAGCTCTCTTGATCAGTGAGCGCTTTACTTAACGCGCGGGCGCGCTGAGCGTAGTGAAGGGCTTGGGTGTACCGCCCCCAGACCCAACAGCAAGACCCTAACAGCAAGAGGGCTTTCGCCTCTTGCGAGCGATTGTTCGTCTTTTGAAGCAGGGCTAGCATCTGTCGAGCAGCATCAACGCCTTCGTTGTAACACCCGACGGCGCGACAGAAGACAGCTCTCGCATGGTATGCCGCGATCTCTAGCGACACAGAAAGCTTTTTGCCAAGCTTGCTTTTCAGCGCAAAGAGGGCTTTGATGTCACGCCTTTGCTCAGTGCGCCTCCCAAGCCGATGATAG
>CAZODX010000021.1:7261-13543 GCA_964578715.1 uncultured Thermotogae bacterium
CTCTTGATCAGTGAGCGCTTTACTTAACGCGCGAGCACGCTGAGCATTCCGATCAGTGCGCCTCCCAAGCCGATGGTAGATCGCCGCGCGCTTCAATAAAGCTTTGAAGATAGTCTCAGGCTGAGCGAGTCTTTGCGCAGCGCGCAGGCCGATCTCGGCCATCTGCAGGGCTGTCTCATAATGATACCGCGCGACGGCGCGCTCCAACGCGCTTAAGCTATAGCGCAATGCCGCTGGCCACTCCTCGGCGCGGTCGTAATGAAACGCCAACTGTGCGCAGTGCTCCGCAAGCTCCGGCTCGTAGAGTCGCTCGATGGCCTGCGCGACCCGCCGGTGCAAGAGCCGTCTCTCTGCAGGGCTTGTTCCATCATAAACGATCTCACGAAAACGGTCGTGGGCAAAGTCATAGCGCAGCCCCGGCCCGGTAAGCGTTAGCAAGCCCGCATCACATAGTGCGCTCAAAGATTGCGAGAGCTTTTTCTCTGAGCTACCCCAAAGCCGTCTGATAAACTCTTCACTGAAGCTTTCCCCCAGCACAGCAGCGCACTGAAGCAGGCGATACTCAGAAGGGCTCAAGCGAGCCAGACGTTGCTGCATGAGGTCTTTCAGCTCGCGCGCGCCGAACTCTTCTGTTGATACTCTCTCTTTGCAGACCCATCTCCCGCTGGGGGCGATTGTTAAGATCTTTTTATCGAAGAGAGAGCGCAGGATGACCGTGAGAAAGAGCGGATTGCCCTGGCTCTCGCGATAGATCAAGCGACAGAAGTCCGCATCTCTCAGCCCCAACTGTGCTAGCAAGCGCTCGAGCTCCGCATAGGGGAGCCGCGAGAGCACTATATGACGGCTCTGCTTACACCCAACGATGAGCTTCTTGGAGAGCGGATGCTGTGGAGTTATTTCCGTGCTGCGATAGGCGCCAACGACACAGACAGGCGCGTGGGCGATACGATGACAGAGATGTTCGAGCAAGTCCAACAGATCGGTCGCAGCCCACTGGAGGTCGTCGAGCCAGAGCACTAACGGCTTCTCAAAGCGCGGCGACTGCGCTAGCCCAGCGAAGAACTGCGCGACGGCTTCAAAGAAGCGCCACTGGGCTTGCTGGGGCTCCAAGCTTGGATTTTGAGGAATCTGGGGAAGGAGCGTGCGCATCTCCGGCACGAGCGCGACGATCTCAGCGAGCCAGACGGGCTTGATTGCAGCGATGTCCCTGTATTGCACAATGGAGAAACGATGAAGATCAAATAAATTTGCGCCGATTGATAAGCTCACTCGCGGTAAAGCGATCTAACAACTCCAAAACCTTCTTCAGCAGCGGACGGAATTCCGTCGTGCCAGTCAGAATGATGCCACAGTGCTCTTTGTTCTCAGCGAGCCAGCGTTCGCTCGTCTATGAAGAGGGCGATGAAAAGGTGCTCTGCTTGTTGCGCCAATACTCCTCCGAGTTCTCTTCAATGTCCTTAGCGATCTCTTCAATATGATCGAATGCATAGCCAAGGGCATCGAGAATTTGAGCAGGAGTCAGGGTGGGGTAAGCCTCTTGGAGCTCTTCCAGGGTCTCACCGGCACGGTAGCGTTTAAAAATCAGCCACACGGGGATTCGTGTGCCGGCAATGACAGCCCTGCCGCCACAGACACCTCGGCGCTTCTCCACATACCCATGCCGGACCTTCACTGCCACAAAGACCACCTCAAGTATTCTAGCCATCTCAACTCTTCGCTGTCAAACAGCACAAGAGAATGCCCTTGGTGGCATCCTCCAACTCCATCACGTAGAATAAAACATCAAGGAGGCGATCTGGTGAAGATGGAAGCTCAAGCACCAAAACAGACAAGACGTCCCACACTATGGATCACCGGTGGAGTTGTCATCGTTGCTGTTGTTGCAGCCGTCTTGGCCGTCTGGACTCTGACTAAGCCGCCTGCGCCTGCCGTCGGCTCGATTACAGCATACACGCTCGACAACGGCCTGCGGCTCATCGTCTATCAAGACACGACCGCGCCGGTCGTCTCGGTCAACGTCTGGTACCGCGTCGGCTCCAAGGACGAACCCACAGGGAAACGCGGCATGGCCCACTTGATGGAGCACATGATGTTCAAAGGTTCCAAGAACGTCGGCCCCGAAGAGCATTCGAAACTGATAGACCAAGCTGGAGGGCGGGATAACGCGTTCACCCGCGACGACGTCACCGGCTACTGGGCCGAGCTGCCTAAAGAGAAGCTCGATCTGGCCCTCTATCTCTTCGCCGAGCAGATGCACAATCTCATGCTCACCCAAGAGCACCTAGACTCGGAGCGCGAGGTCGTCAAGGAAGAGTGGCGTGTTCGTTTAGAAAATCAGCCTGTCAGCAAAGCGTTCGATAAATTCAGAGATATTGCGTTCGCTGGCACGCCCTACGCCAAAGGCCCCGAAGGCTACATGGAAGACCTGGACAGCATCACTCTAGAAGATCTGCAGAATTTCTATCAGACGTTCTATGCGCCCAACAATGCTGTTTTGGTCGTCGCAGGCGACGTCCGCCCCGACGAAGTTCTATCGCTGACGAAGAAGCACTTTGGAGAGATCCCCAAAGCGCAAACTCCAGCACCAACGCCGATCACGCTGCCCCCGCAGACCCAGATGCGTGAGGAGACGCTAGAGATGGCGGTGCAGTTGCCCGTTATCATCGGGGGGTATCAACTGCCGGGCAGCAGCCACCCCGATCAGCCCGTCCTTGAGGTGATCAGCTTCATCCTCTCTCGTGGGCAAAGTTCTCGACTGTATAAGAGCTTGGTTCGAGAGCAGCAGATCAGTGTCGGCGCTGGAGGATTTCCCTTGGTCTTCAAAGACTTGGGCACGATGCTGATCTACGCATTCTTCACCCCCGACAAAGACCCCACGAAAGTCAAAGAAGCTCTTCTCACTGAGATCGAGCGCTTGGTGAATGAGCCCGTAGACGAAAAAGAGCTGCAAAAAGCGAAAAATCAGCTCACGGCGCAGTATATCTTTGGGCTCGATTCGATCTCCAGCGTAGCCAACGCCATCGCTGAAGCTGAAGTCATCTATGGCGACTATAAAGAATTTGAGAAGGCCAAGACGAAGTACGACGCGATCACGGCTGCGGACGTGCAGCGCGTGGCTCAAACATACTTCAAGCGCGAGAATCTCACCATCGTGACGCTCAAGCCTGAAGGAGGCACACAATGAAACAGTCCATAGTTCGACAGTTTCCAGTTATAAAGTTATTGCTTACGTTCTTGCTGATTGGCTCAGCGGTTGTCTGGGCGCAGAGCAACGTCGAGCCGATCCAGCTGCCCCCGATCAAGACCGTCACGCTAGAGAACGGGCTGAAAGTGATAGTCATTGAGCAGCCGTCGCTGCCCATTGTGCAGTTTTCTTTGCGCGTGCGCGTCGGCGCGATCCATGAGCCGACCGATCGCACGGGATTGGCGACATTTACGGCAATGATGCTGCGCCAGGGGACGACAAACAGAACAGCCGATCAGATCTCCGAAGAGATCGACTTTGTCGGCGGCTCTTTGAGCGCCAGCGCCGACGTCGAGCGCACCGACGTCACGGCGCGCGTCTTGAAGAAAGACCTCCAAGTCGGCTTGGATCTCTTGGCGGACATCGTGCAGAACCCGAATTTCCCGGAAAAAGAGATGGGGATCATTCGCAATCAATTAATCGCCGATGTGCGCAGCACTCGAGACGATCCAGAGTCTTTGGCTTCCGCGCACTTAGACTTCGCGCTCTTTGGGACGATTCACCCCCTCGGGCGCGCCATGAGCGAGCAGAGCATCAACGCGATCACGCGCGACGATCTTGTCACTTTTCACGGGATGTACTACCGGCCCAATAACTCTGTCTTGGCCGTTGCCGGCGACGTCAAGGCCGACGAGATCATAAACTTAGTCAAGAAAGCGTTTGGGAGCTGGCAGAAGGCTGACGTGCTGCCGGCACCCCTGCCCGAACCCGTCAAGCTCCAGGGCTACAAAGTGCGCTTCGTGCACAAGCCCGGCCAGACCCAGACACACATTGAGATCGGGCACTTTGGCCTTGCCGTCACCGATCCCGATTACATCCCCACCGTCTTGGCCAATTATGTGTTAGGCGGGGGAGCCTTCTCGTCGAGATTGCTACAAGTCATTCGAGCCAAAGCCGGGAAGACCTACTCGATCTTCAGCTACTTCCCCAGCTACAGCTTCCCCGGGTATTTCCGAATCTCGACGTTCACCCGCAACGATCAAGCCTTCGAGACCCTTCAGATGATCTTGGACGAGTTCAAGAAGTTCAAAGAGAGCGGGATCACTCAAGAAGAGCTGCAAGCCGCGCAAGACAACATCGCGGGAAGCTATATCTTGAGGCTGGAGACGCTCTCCGGCTTGACGACGACCGTGCTCAACAATGACTTTTACGGATTCGGCATGGATCGCAGCAGAAACTGGCGCAAGCTTGTGCGCTCCGTGACACTTGACCAAGCGAATAAAGCCATCAAAGATCGCTTCGACCCGAAGAATCTCGCGATTGTCCTGCTCAGCGACGTCAAGATACTAGAGGGCCGGACGGAGCTCATCCCAGGGGTTTCTTTGGAGAACGTCAACGTTGTGGACTGGCTGGAGCCGATCACGGCGCGCGCCAAGCCGTATCAAGAGTTTCTCGCAGCGCTCGCAGCCCCCAAAGGCCCAACACAATTAGAATGGAAGGCGCAGATCACTCCGGACGCTAAGGCGCTTCTCGAAGAAGCGTTCGCGGCTCAGGGTGGATTCGAGAAGGTAGCGCAGCTGCGCGACACGTATGCGAAGATGCGCGGCAGCCTCTTCCGACGCGGGCAGGAGTTTAAAGTCGAGAGCGAGCTCTGGATCAAACTGCCCAATAAACTGAGACAGACATTCAGGTTCACAGGGGGACAAAGCACGCTGATCTACAACGGGACGCAAGGATGGGTCGAATCCGGCGGGCAGGTACGCGATCTACCGGCGCAATCGCTCGCCCAGATGCGCGAGTCTATTGAGCTTGATTCGCTCTTGTTCTTATGGAACGTCGCGCGGTCAGAGTACAAGTTCGAGATCGTCGGCACAGCTCAAGTGGACGGCCAAGAAGCGCAAATTCTGCGCATGACCAACGATCAAGGGAGGTCAGCAGATTTCTACTTCGATCTCAAGCGCTTCGTGCCGCTCAAGATCGTCACTCAGATCGCTGAAGGTAAGAGCAAAGAGCAACTCTTGAGCGACTACCGTCAGGTCGAGGGCTTCTGGGTGCCATTTGCCCTCAAGACGCTTGAGGACAAAGAGCTCACGGATACTTTTGAAGTCTTGGAGTTCAAAGTCAACACCGGCGTCGGGGACGAACAATTCGAGAAGCCGTGATAGACTTTCTCGAGGGCGAGGTCGTCGAGCTCACGGAAAGTTCGTTGGTCTTGGCCGCCAACGGAGTTGGCTATCGCGTGATTGTCTCGAAAGCGACAGTCGAAGCGCTGCGCGGCCAGACCGGCCCAATTAAGATTTATACGCACTTGCACTACACGCCCAACGACCTCGCCCTCTACGGTTTTGCTACGCCTGAAGAGCGCCAGCTCTTTGAGTTATTGATCTCTGTCTCCGGGGTTGGCCCTAAAGTAGCGATGGGGATTCTCTCGGCGACGACACCACAATATTTTGCCGAAGCTGTGTTACAGAACCGGCGCGATCTCTTAGAAGACCTCAAGGGCGTAGGGCGCAAGACCGCTGAGCGCTTGATCGTCGAGCTGAAAGAAAAGATCGCTCAGATTCCGTTGCGCGGCGAACCGACTGTAGCCCCGGCGACGACTCAAGAAGAGCTTGCGATCAAAGCTCTGACGCGCTCGCTGGGCTTTAACGAGACCGAAGCGCGTCGTGCGGTGGCGCGCGCCAAAGCCATGGGAGCGACGACGACCGAAGAACTCGTGAAGAAAGCGCTAGCGTTGCTCTCGTAAGAGTGCTTAGCTTTTGAGTATGGCGTACAAGATCATGCTGACGATGCTGATGAGCAGTGCCCCCAGCAGTGCCCAGCCAAAACTCTCAATGACGAGCGCGGGCACGATCAGATCGGTCAGCCAGAGCATCCCCGCGTTGATCACGATCAAGAAGAGCCCAAAGGTGATGAGCGTCGCGGGGAGCGTCAGAAAGATCACAATGGGGCGCAAGAGCGCGTTGAGTAGCCCTAAGACGAGGCCGACGAGGATGACCGTGCTGAGGTAGTCTGCCCCTTCGATGCGGATATGGGGCTGGAGCAGCCACGTGACCACAGCGACCGCGGCCGTGGAGACGACCCAGCGAATCACAAAG
>CAZODX010000022.1:0-7557 GCA_964578715.1 uncultured Thermotogae bacterium
GCCCCCAGTGGAGGCTGAGCGCCGCGGGCCCGATGGAAGCCCGCCCGAAAAAGCCCGTCGAGCGAGTCGTCCAGAGAAAATCCCCGCGCGCGCTCCAGTCCCACTTGCCCCGAAACGCGGTCTTGATCCCAGTAAACGCTCGATAGAGTGAACCGCCGATGAACAACACTAACGCGATATACGGCAGAGCGATGAAGAAGAAGTTGTCAAGCATGGCTCCCTCCTTCGCGCTGCATGACCCGCTCCAGCGCCTCCAGAAGATACAGATACGGGCTCTTGAGGTGCTCCAGCCGAGCGCGGACGGGTGCTAAGAAGGGGAGGAGGTAGTCTTTGAGAAACTTCTCTCTGAGCGGGTCACTGGACCCGGCCGTCAGGGAGAGAAACTCCACCATCAAGGGCAGATAGTCCGGCAGCTCCCGACCCTTCAGGGTCATCCCGAAGTGCTTGTACAGAGCGAGCAGCTCACTCATATAGGCGTTTCTCTCGGAGACGGCGGCCTGGGCACAGGTTTTTGGCTCGTCAAAAACGTGGCTCCCCAGATAGAGCGGGCACCGGGGGGCAAGCTCAAACAGTTCTATATACTCTTCTTCGGAGATGGGGGTCTCGAAGAAGCGGGCGAGCAAGGTTGTGACGGCCGGGTCGCCCAGCTTGGCAACGGCCTCTTGTGCGCCCTTTTTGGCCTCGCCCATGTCAATATCTGCGGGGCTGCACCACAGCTCCGCGAGGGCAGCGTACACCTCCCGCAACACCTGCTGAGCGCTGTGACCTTCATTCATACTCTTTCTCCGGGGTATGATAGGCCTTGTAGTAGCTCTTCCGCCGTTTCATCTTCGCCCAGGGGCTCATCGTCGCGAAGCCGGCGAAGCCCCGCTCCGTGTAGGGGCTCAGGTCTGCCTGCTCCCGTTTTGTCGTGGGCACCACAAAACGCTCATGATAGAAGGCCAGCGAGAGCCCGCGCACGATCCCCTTGGCGTCCTCTTCCGTCAGTCCTACCCTCTTGAGGACTTCTAAGTTGGGTTTGCCCTCCACCCGTAGACTGCGCTCATAGTGTCGGACGGCCAGCTGTCTGAGGAGCGACTTCTTCACCTCCTCAACGTTTCCTGCCGCGAACATGTTGGCAAGATAGGTGAGGGGGACGCGGAACTTCTCCAGCTCATCTAAGCTCAGGAGCGGGCCGTTTGTGGGCTTGGCCATATCAAAAATGTCTTTATCATCAGGCGAGTTCTTCCCGGCGCTGGTGATGATCGGGGCCAAGGGCGGGATGTACCAGAGCATGGGGAGCGTCCGAAACTCCGGATGCAGGGGGAGGGCGAGCTCCCACTTCTTGATGAGCTTATAGGGCGCCGAGCGTTGGGCCGCATCAATCCAGTCGTCGCTGATCCCATTGGCCTGGGCGTTTTTGATGACTTCGGGGTCGAAGGGGTCGAGGATGATCTCGCGCTGGGCGCGCACCAGGTCCTTCTCATCGGCTAGGGCAGCCTCCTGCACCCGGTCCATGTCGTACAATATTACGCCGAAGGAGCGAATCCGTCCCACACAAGAATGAAAACAGACGGGCGGCATCCCGGCCTCTACTCGGGGGTAACAGAGAATACATTTTTCCATCTTGCCCGAGCGCCAGTTATAGTAGGGTTTTTTGTACGGACACGAGGAGATGCAGTAGCGCCAGTTTCTGCAGCGCATCTGGTCGATGAGCACGATGCCGTCCTCTTCGCGCTTGTAGGCGGCTCCGGAGGGGCAGGCGGCCACGCAGGCCGGGTTCAGACAGTGATTGCAGATGCGCGGAAGGTAGAAGTAGAAGACATCGCGGAATTTGAGATACGCCTCGTGCTCCTCCTTGCTCATCCCTCTGAAGTTCACGTCGTACTTCCCGGTGATGTGAGCCCCGCCGGCGTTGTCCTCCCAGTTCACGTTCCACGTCAGGGGGATATCTTCTTCTTCGGTGACCATAGACTTGGGGCGCGCCACGGGCTGCTGGCTCTTCTGTTCTGATGTGTGCAGGTCGTCGTAGGTGAAAGTATACACGTCTTCACCGTAGTAATCGGCCATCTCCGGCATGTGGGGATTGAAGAAGAGATTGAAGAGCATGTAGCCCTTTCCGCCGTAGCGGAGCCGCAGTCGGTTCCCCTGTTTGACCCAACCCCCCTTCCAGAGGTCTTGATCTTCCCAGCGTTTGGGGTAGCCGATGCCGGGCTTGGTCTCGACATTGTTCCACCACATGTACTCCGCGCCCTCGCGGTTGGTCCAGACGTTCTTGCAGGCCACCGTGCAGGTGTTGCAGCCGATGCACTTCTCGAGATTGAACGTCATGCTGTAGTGGGCTTTGACTCTCATGGTCTTCTCCTTAGGTGTGCGGGAGCTTGTCCAACTCTTCTTCGCGGTAGACGGCCCTGTTGCCAGGAGCCAGGGGCATCTTGCGGATAAGCACGCCGTGGTCCCGCTCGGAGGGGCTGGTGCCCCAATAGTTGATGTCGTAGCAGAAGTTCCCGTAGCCGCCCACCATGGTGTGGGGGTTCATGAGAATACGGGTCGTGGCGTTATTGTTGCCCCCTCGCAGGTCCGTGCAGCCGCGCTTCTTGGCCAGGGGCGAGAAGGGGACGTTCACATGGCGCTCGACCTGGTGATACACGATGGCCATGCCCCGCGGCACCTGGTGGCTCACGATGGCCCGGCAGACCTGGATGCCGTTCTCGCAGTAGAGCTCTACCCAGTCGTTGTCTTTGACTTCGATCTCGTCGGCGTCGTCGGGGTTGAGCCAGACGGTGGGGCCGCCCCGCGACATGTGCATCATGGGCCAGTGGTCGCGGAAGGAGCTGTGGATCTGCCACTTGCCGTGGGGCGTGATAAACCGAAAAATCTTGGATTTGGGCTCTGCTTTGTCCGGGCGGATATCGCCGATGGCCACCATGTCCAGGGGCGGCTTGTAGGTGGGCAGGGCTTCGCCCAGTTCGCGGATCGCCTGGTGATCGAAGTAAATCTCGATGCGCCCGGTGAGAGTGTGCCAGGGCTTGAGCCGCTCCACATTCAGCGTCCAGGGGGCGAAGGTGCGCTGCTTGCCCGTGGCCGGATCAAAGAGGATGGACCCCCACATAGGGCTGGTGTGGATCCGCCGCGGTTGCGAAGCGAGGTCCTTATAGTGGACCCGACGGCTTTTCACCGGCTCCACCAGGTCTGTGAGGGGCAGCCCGACTTTCTTCTCCATCTCCTCGAAGAGCATGTGGGCCAGCCGACCGTTCAACTCCGGCGAGACCTGGCAGATGAGCTCCAAGAACTGCTCTGGCCGCTCGGCGTAGATCCGTCCGTCCTTCACCGTCAGCACTTCGTTCCGTTTCAGTTCTTCCTCCACGAGGGGGGTGAGGTCGGCGTAGTGCCCTTTGGAGCCATAATGGTCAATGCGCGGCCCCAGGGAGACGAGCCGGTCGTAGACCTGGGTGTAGTCCCGCTCGACAATGAAGATGTGGGGGAAGTATTTTCCTGGGATGGGCTCCCCGTCGCCCCGCTTCCAGTCCTTCACCTCTCCCAGGGGTTGTCCCAGTTGATCGGGCGTGTCCATCCACAGGGGCTTGAGGACGATATCTTTGACCGGCCGGGGGAAGTGTTTCTTTGCCAGTTCGGAGAACTTTTTCGCAATGAGCTTGAAGGCTTCCCAGTCGTGCTTCGCCTCCCAAGGGGGGTCTGTGGCCGGCTGCAAGGGGTGAACAAAAGTGTGCATATCCCCAAAGGTGATGTCGTATTTTTCATACCAGAAGGCCGCGGGCAAGACGACATCGGCGTAGTTGGCCGTTGAGTCCATGCGGATATTCAAATTCACCAGCAGGTCCAGCTTGCCGATGGGGGCTTTTTCGGGGTCCCATTCGATCTCCTTCACCAGTCCTTTGGCCGGCTCCCCGTCGTAGAGCACGTTGTGATGGGTTCCCAAAAAGTGCTTGAGAGCCAGCTCGTGCCCGCGCATGCTGGTGCCGATGAGGTTGCCCCGCCAGACGGTGAGCACCTTGAGATGGTTCTCCGGCTTGTCAATGTGGGGCAGGGCGAAGTCCAGCTTCCCTTCTTGGAACTGGCGCAGCACCCACGCCTTCACTTCTTCGTCTGTCTTGCAGCCCGCTTGAAGTGCTTCTTCGTAGAGTTGAAGGGGGTTCTTGCGGTCGAACTGAGGGAAGAAGGGGAGCCAGCCCAGGCGCACCGCCAGGGCGTTGAAATCCGCAGCGTGATTATATGCGGGGCATCTCTTTGCATCTGCGGCCCACTGGGTGTCGAGGGGCATGCCGTCGTAGCGCCACTGATCGGTGTGGAAGTACCACAGAGAGGTCGAATTCATCAGCCGGGCGGGGAAGACCCAGTCGGCAGCAGCCCCTAAATATTTGAAGGGCGCGTGCAGGCGGGTGTGCTGGGTGCCCACGTAGTGGTTGAAGTTGCCCCCGTTGCGGCCGTGGCAACCACAGAGGGCCAGCATTACCGCCATACTGCGATAGTACAGAGAAGCACCGTGATACCAGTGCTGAACGCCAGGGCCGGTGATGATCAGGGAGCGTCCCTGGGTCTTTTCGGCGTTCTCGGCGAACTCCCGCGCGACTTGGATGACTAAGTTTCGGCTGACCCCTGTGATGCGCTCCTGCCAGGCGGGGGTGAAGGGCCTGGGGTCATCGTAATCTTTGGGATAGTCTCCGCCCAGACCTCGGGAGGGCCCGTTCCAGGCCATGAGCAGATCGAAGGCCGTGGTCACCAGCAGTCGGCGGCCATCCTTGGTGGTGATCACCTTTGCCGGCACCTCGCGCAGCACCTCTTTGGCCCGTTCGGCCTTGCTGCGGCTCCTCCCCAGCCAGATGTTGAACGTATCGGAGAAGTCGCTGAAGGAGACCATCGCTCTCTGATCTTCTTTGCCCAGCAGGGTGAGCAAGGGGTCGAACTCCTCCCCCGTCACGACGTTCTTGAGCTGCAGGTTCCAGTTGCCCGTGGGCTCTTTCTCCCAGCGGAAGCCGATGGTGCCCGGGGGCAGGTGCAGCTTCCCATGAGCGTCCATCATGATCATCTTCCACTCGGCGTTCTCCTGGTCGGCGTAGTCGGCCAGATCAGACGCCCGCAGGAAGCGCCCCATGTGATATCTCTTGCCGTCAAGATCGGCTTCCAAGGTGACGAGGAACGGCAGGTTGGTGTAGCGCTTCAGATAGTCGGTGAAGTACGGCACCTGCCGGTCCACGAAGAATTCTTTGAGAATAACATGGATGCAGGCTTGAAAATAGGCGCCGTCGCTGCCAGGCACGACCGGCACCCACAGGTCGGCGTATTTCGCCACATCAGAATAGTTCGGCGATACCACCACGACCTTCGTGCCCCGGTATTTGGCTTCGGGCAGGAAATGGCAGTCGGCGGTACGGGTCTGGTTGAGGTTACTCCCAGCGACGATCCAATACGTGCCATGATACCAGTCGGAGCTCTCACAGTTCTCCGTCTGGTCCCCGAACATGGTGGCCTCGATATGAGGAAGATCGTGATACCACTCGTAGTAGCTGCAGTAGATGCCGCCCAGGAGATTGTTGTACCGGTGCCCGGAGATGAAGCTGAGCAAGCTCATGGCGGGGATGGGGGAGAAAGAAGCGATGTGATCGGGGCCGTATCGCTTGATGGTGTAGATCTGGGCTGCGGCGATCAATTCGGTCGCTTCGTCCCAGGTCACTCGCTTCCAGCCCCCTTTGCCGCGAGCGGACTTGTAGGCACGCGCCCGCTCTTCGTGCTCTGCTACGGCCGCCCATGCTTCGACAGGGTCTTTGCCGGTCCTCCGTTCCTGCTGGTAGAAGTCCCACAGGACCTTGCGGACATAGGGATACTTGGGGCGCAGGGGGCTGTAAGGATACCACGAAGCGGTCACGCCCCTCTGACAGCCGCGGGGCTCCACGTTGGGGATGTCCGGGTCAATTTGGGGATAGTCCGTCTTTTGCAGCTCCCAGCAGATCAGCCCGTCCTTGACGAAGACCTCCCAGCTGCAGGCCATGGAGCAGTTGACCCCGTGGCTCGATCTCACGCTGTAATCATAGGACCATCTGTTCCGGTAGAAGTCCTCCCAGGAGCGGGATTCGTTGGTCTCGTTGAACCATCTGCTTCTCATGGCCTTACCTCCACTCGTTTGGTTCCGGCGATAAGCCCGAGCACGGTCAGGACGATGATGGCGGCCACACTGAGGGCCAAAGTGGGAAGATAGGGGGCAGGTACGGCTGGCGGCGCTTGAGCCTCACCTGTGGTCTTCAGATACCCTATGATGGCCTCTACCTGGGAGGCCGTCAATCCCAGGTTGGGCATGGGGATGCTGAATTCTTTGAGCAGAGCGACGGCGATGGGATCCCCGGCCTTGATCACCTGGTCGGGTTGGAGGATGAACCGTTGGAGCCAGGCGAGCTCGCGTCGCTCGGTGACGCCCCGAAGATCCGGCCCCACGCGGACGCCTTCGCCGATGGTGTGGCAGGTGGCACATCTCATCTGAAAGAGCTGCTTCCCCTCATCTGGTGCGGGTTGGGCGGCTTGACTGAAATGCACGATGCCCACCAGCAGACCAGCGACGACAGCAATCCCCCACCGCGCCACGCCTTGCCCTCCTTTTCATCGAATATTTTTCATTGACAGTAACGATAGCCGGCATAGACCGGTTTCGTCAATGATCTAAATCAGTTTAGAATCTGATCATAATCAAGAAGTGCCGGCGGATGAATCCTCAGACCTAACCCCCCACCCCCCTTCCCTAAAGGGGAGGGGCTGGGGGAGAGGTCTGAAGCACGCTGAGCAGCCCAATTTATTGGGCTTCCACCTGCTGAGCCGGGTGCTTGAGCACTGAGGGATTCGTGCGAAAGGTTCGTAAATCAAACGCTCTATTTCTTGAGATCGCGGCTGAATTCGTCGTACAAATCCACATCACCGCTCTTCTCGATCTGTCTGTCTTCGTAGGGGGCTCCCAACCGACGATAGAACTCGTCGGCGATGTTTTTGAAGACACCCGTGACGGTCGCAAGAAGCCAATAGCGCAGTGTGCCGAACTGAAGCTTGATGACTTGGAGCGCCAAGCGGGTGCACGTGTAATTTAACAGTCCGGCGAACGCCGCGTCGTAGTTTTGTGCTTTGGCTTGGGTGACGATCTGCTGGGCCAACTGATCAATGAGCGGGTCGAGGGGGCGGCGGTCGTGCTGGGCGATGTAGGGCATAGGGACCTCCTTTGCAAGAGTATTGTACGTGATACTGCTCATTGTGTAAAATACCCCGTCGTACATCGCTCACATTTTACACAAGGAGGTCGAACTATGATCGTCAAGCTGCCCGACGGACGGATCATTGAGCACAACGGCCCCGCGACTTTGAAGGATGTGCTCGCCACGACGAACAAGGAGCTCTTGAAGACCACCGTCGGCGCCAAGCTTGACGGTGAGATCGTCGACTTTCACAGAATATTGCCCGCTGATGCGACCGTTGAGCTGATCCCCCTCGACTCCCCTGAAGGGGCTTCTATTTATCGACACAGCTATTCGCACATCTTGGCCCAGGCCGTGCGCCGGCTCTTCCCTGGGGTGAAGCTGGCCA
>CAZODX010000022.1:7567-13541 GCA_964578715.1 uncultured Thermotogae bacterium
GGCCAAGATCGCCATCGGTCCGCCTGTGGAAAACGGCTTCTACTATGACTTCGACGTCGAACGGCCCTTCACCCCCGAAGACTTGGAAAAGATCGAAGCCGAAATGAAAAAGATCGTCAAAGAAAATTATAAATTTGAGCGCTTAGAAGTCTCCAAGGACGAAGCACGCCGTATGCTCAAGGACGAGCCGTATAAGCTCGAGCTGTTAGAAGAGATCCCCGACGAGACGGTCTCGTTCTATCGCGACGGGGACTTTATAGACTTATGTCGCGGCCCGCATATGCTCAGCACCGGGCAGGTCAAATACTTTAAGCTCTTAAACGTTGCCGGGGCGTACTGGCGCGGCGACGAGCGCAATAAGATGCTCCAGCGCATCTATGGGACGGCGTTCGCTACGAAAGAGGCGCTCGAACAGCATCTGCAGATGCTCGAAGAGGCCAAGAAGCGCGATCATAGAAAGCTCGGCAAGGAGCTCGAGATCTTCTTCTTCGATGAGGAAGTGGGGCCGGGGCTGCCCCTGTGGCTGCCCAAGGGCGCGATCATCATCGAAGAGTTAGAGAAGTTAGCCAAAGAGACCGAAGCGAAGGCGGGCTATCTGCGCGTGCGCACCCCGCATATCTGCAAAGAGTCTATGTATATAAGAAGCGGGCATCTGCCGTACTATCAAGAGTCGATGTACCCACCCATGGAGCTGGAGGGCGTCAAATATTACTTAAAGCCCATGAACTGCCCGCACCATCATAAGATCTTTGCTGCCGTGCCCAGGAGCTATCGCGATCTCCCGCTGCGCTTGGCAGAATACGGAACGTGCTATCGCTACGAAAAGTCCGGGGAACTCTTCGGGCTGATGCGCGTGCGCTCAATGCAGATGAACGACGCCCATATCTACTGTACGCTGGAGCAGTTCGAAGAAGAGTTTCTCGCCGTCTGTCGGATGTACTTGAATTACTTCAAGCTCTTTGGGATCGAAAAGTACGTGATGCGCTTCAGCACCCACGATCCCAAGGAGCTCGGCAAAAAATACGTCAACGAGCCTGAGCTGTGGCAGCAGACCGAAGATATGGTGCGCCGGGCGCTCAAAAACGGAGGCATCAATTATGTGGAAGTCCCCGGCGAGGCCGCATTCTACGGGCCCAAGATCGACGTGCAAGTATGGAGTGCCATCGGGCGCGAGTTCACATTAGCTACGAATCAAGTGGACTTCGCCGTCCCCAGGCGCTTCGGCTTGGTCTACAAGAACGCCCAGGGGCAATATGAGACGCCCATCTGTATCCATCGCGCGCCGCTGAGCACGCATGAACGGCTCATCGGCTTCTTGCTTGAGCACTATGCCGGGGCGTTTCCGGTGTGGCTCTCACCCGTGCAAGCCGTGGTGCTGCCTATCACCGACAGACAGCATGAGTACGCCCAGAAAGTCCTGCAGAGACTGAAGGACTGCCAAATCCGTGCGGAGCTCGACAGCAGCAGCCACACGCTCAACTATCGCATCCGACACCATCAGTCTCAAAAAGTCCCGTATATGCTCATTGTGGGCGAGCGCGAGGCCCAGAGCGAGCAGGTCGCGGTGCGCCTGCGCACAGGGAAAGATCTTGGGCCGAAGCCCCTAGGCGAAGTTATCGCGATGATTCAAGAGAAGATTACTACGCGGTCATTAGAGCTGTGAAGGAGAAAGGAGGGCCCGGCAGGAAGGGGCTTCCTGCCGGGTGGGCCTGCATCCTCCGGGCCTAGCGGAGGGTCAGCTGAATCACAGAGAAGAACGAAACCAATCCTGTTAGTATTATCAAGAGCGCTGAGCTTGCGAGGAAGATCTGCTGTGATCGTGAGAGTATCTTCATTCTTTGTACCCCCTTTATGCTAAGCTCAGCATAGCACAACGAGGGTACAGAGTCTGTGCAGGCAAAGTGAAAATTCCGTGGAAAGAAAAAACCCCTCTCCCATAGTCAGCTATGGAAGAGGGGTTCAGGTGAAAGCTCATTTAGCGCACCAGCACGAACTTGCTCAAGAGCCGAGTCTGGTGCCCATCGGGTCTTGTGATGACAAGCACGTACCAGTAGAGTCCGTTGGCTGGGGTGCGTGGCCAGCGCAGGGTGACCGTCGGTCCGGCGCTCTCTTGCGTCGCGACCTGCCGTCCATCTAAGCCGTAGACAGTCACGTACAAGGAGCACCCCTGACAGTGCTGCGCGCTCCAGCGCAGCTCTCGGGGAGCAAAGCGCACGGTGAGCTCTGAGGCTTTCAGCTCGATGAACTCTTGAGGCTTGACGAGCCGGAAGCGATTGCGCCGCTGCGCTAATTTGAGGGCCGCGCGCATCTGCGAAGAGATCTTGTCGATGCGCACAATCGCGCCGTTCATCAGGGCGCGCCACTGCGCAAACGCGAGCAAGAGCTTATCGCGGGCGCTTTGGATCAGCTCGGCGGGCGACATCGCTTCGATGGGGCCGACCTCGACAGCAAGCGACCCGAACCCTGACAGCGCATCTTCGGCTTCCGCAAGGAGATCAAGGGCTTCCGTGAGCATTGCCTCGATCTCGTCGAGTTGATCGCTCGAGTTTTCCGTGAACTCGATGAGCGCGTCAATGGTCTTATGAATACGGTTAGCGCGCTCGGTGCTTATGGTGTTAGCTTCGACGAAGGCGTCCACTTGGGCGCGCACCCCTTCAGCCCGCCCTGCGAGAGACTCTATCAAGAACCGAGTATCCGAGAGTGAGACGAGCAGTTCGTTGACGGTCTGTTGGGTTTCGCTGATGAGTTGGCGGGCGCGCTCATGTGCGCCGAAGCCCTCAATTAAGCTGAGGGCTAACCGTAAGTTCTCGAGAGGCTGAGAGAGGCTCAATGTGCGCCCATGATCAATGACGTCACGCTTCATCGCGCCGAGCTCATCGCGGCCTCCGGGGGTGATCTTCCTGGCCTCGACGGAGACAGTGCACGAGGCGCTTGCGCCCTCGGGATCTCTCACGGTCAATTTCACAGAGTATGCGCCTTCTTTGTCGGCTTTGAACGACGTGACGGCGGCTGTGGGGTCGGCGATGACGGCTTGGCTATCGGCGGGTTTACTGACGAACTCCCACTGATATGTAAGAGTCTTCCCTTCGGGATCGGACGACCCGGAGCCGTCCAGCGGGACGGTCTGGCCCACGAGCACTTCCGGCGCTATGGTCACGCATTGAGCGACGGGGGGACGGTTAGGCGGCGGGGCTTGTGTGACTGTAATTGTCTGCCGGGCGGTCGCCGTCGTGCCCGCGCCGTCGGTGACCGTGAGTGTGATCGTGACGCTTCCCGGAGCCGAAGGGCAGGTGAAGCTGACTTTAGGCCCGGTAGCATCGGGCTGATCGTCGCCGTTGAAGTCCCACTCGTATCTTATGATCTGTCCGTCGGGATCGAACGAACCGGAGCCATCGAGCGTGATAGTCTGTCCAGCATTGCACGTATACGGTTGAGTATCGGGTTGACCATCGGGGATTGGGCCGGGGTCGGCTACAGGAGTTTGATTGAGGGTGGCAACCAACTTTTGTTTCAGGGCGTCTTCTAGATCTGCGTAGGTCCTAACGATAATCACGAAGCCATTCTGGTGGCCGGGCGGGAAGGGAGGAGCTATTTTCCCTGGTTGCGGCCAAACCAACTGCAGTAGAAAGTCTTTAAACTCCGGCTCTTGCTCCACGCTGCCGATGCCCTCAGCATCGAGCTGGTCGAGCCCAGCTGCCACGGCCTCGTCGCGGGCTTCGAGTGTCTGTCTTTTGGCTTCCGAGGGAGGAGAGGGGAGATTCGGCTGGCCATCGGAGATAACGTTGAAAACTTGACGAGCTCCTGGGCGAGCTTTATTCCCGGTGATAAGCGTTGCAGCAAGGCGAATCCCGGAGACCATCGGTGTGAAGCCGCCGCCTTTAATAATTCCGCGCACTTTCTCTGCAATACTGCCGATGTTCTCTGCGGTAATAATGGTCATGGGAACTTCAACGCGGGCTCCTGGTGTCCTCGTCGTCGGATCTGTTATATTCCCAGCAAACTGCACCAGCCCAAACTCAACAGTGCCGTTTTGGGGCACAACCGTTGAATCAGAGATAGCATTGGCAATGCCGTTGATCATGGTGCGAAAGTCTGCATTGGAGATGCTCCCCGAGCCGTCCATGATGATCACAAGTTGGGTTTTGACGGTGCTAAACGTTTGCGCGCTGGGTATACTGACGAACAAACAGAGTATCCCTACAGTCAAGAGAAGGGCCTTCACACCTAAGCGAGCCATAGAAAAACCTCCTTCATTGATCACACTCTGAGCGCATTATAGCACAAGACCCCGCTTCAGCAATGTAACTCATATCACACTTTGGAGTCAGCCTGCCGCGCGGCGCAGCGCTTCTGCTTTATCGGTGCGCTCCCAAGGGACATCGAGGTCGCTGCGCCCCATATGCCCATAGGCGGCGAGCGGCGTATAGATAGGCCGGCGCAAGTCTAATTGCTCGATGATCGCGGCGGGACGAAAGTCAAAGTGCTCTTCGATGAGCTTGGCGAGCTCGCCGTTGGGAAGTTTTCCACTGCCAAACGCATCGACAGTGATCGCCAGGGGACGGGCTTGCCCAATCGCGTAGGCGACTTGAACTTCGCATTCTGTCGCTAAGCCTGCCGCAACGATATTTTTGGCAACGTAGCGCGCATAGTAGCTCGCCGAGCGATCGACTTTTGTTGGATCTTTGCCCGAAAAAGCCCCGCCGCCGTGGCTGCCATAGCCCCCGTACGTATCAACTTCGATCTTGCGGCCGGTCATGCCCGTGTCGCCGCAGGGGCCGCCCACTTCAAACCGCCCCGATGGATTGACAAGAATGACTGTCCGGGAGTCGAGCCACCTCCCGATCACAGGACGAATAATCAGCTC
Organism: uncultured Thermotogae bacterium; assembly: GCA_964578715.1. Taxonomy (GTDB): domain Bacteria; phylum Bipolaricaulota; class Bipolaricaulia; order RBG-16-55-9; family DRXL01; genus JANXCC01. Next base: position 12,432 of record CAZODX010000022.1, read on the forward strand.
TGTCAGGTCGCGACGGATCTGCTCTTGCGAGACGCCTGGGTCGTGCTGCGCGGAGAGCACCACGGTGTGGGCGCGCACCGGGTGGCCCTTCTCATCGTATTCGATAGTCACTTGGGATTTCCCGTCTGGGCGCAGATACGAGAGCTTCTTGCTGCGGCGCAGCTCCGCGAGCTTGCGCACCAAAGCATGGGCGAGCATGATGGGCAAGGGCATCAGCTCAGGGGTCTCCTTGCAGGCGTAGCCGTACATGATCCCTTGGTCGCCCGCCCCGATAGCATCGTAGGGGTCTTCTGAAGATTGTTTGATCACAGCCTGGGCGATGTCGGGGGACTGCTCGTGAATCGACACAAGCACGCCGCAGTGATCGGCATCGAAGCCGTATTCGGGTTTGTCGTAGCCGATTCTTCTGATCGTCTCGCGGGCGACCTTAGCATAGTCTACTCGCGCCGTCGTGGTGATCTCCCCAGCGATCAAGACCAGCCCGTTGGTCGCAAACGTCTCGCAGGCGACGCGTGCGTGGGGGTCTTGGGCGAGCACGGCATCGAGAATGGCATCAGAAATAGCATCGCACATCTTATCGGGGTGGCCTTCAGCTACGGACTCCGACGTGAACAGATAGCTGCTCATAGAACCCCTTAAGTCAGAGCGTTCTTGTCTGGATTATAGCACGTCCCTTGAGCCCAAGCCAGTCGCGGGGTAAGATGGGAGCCATGCTCCCATTTATCTTGTTAGGGCTTTTGCAGGGGCTGACGGAGTTTCTGCCCATCAGCAGTTCGGGACACTTAGCCCTCGCTGAACAGCTTTTTCGCATTCACAAGCCGGGGATCGTCTTTGATATCTTTGTGCATTTTGGGACGATGCTTGCGGTGCTGTGGGTCTTTCGCCAGAGAATCTTGCGCTTAGTACTTGCGCCCTTGCGCAGGGGAGAAGATTTAAGAATTTTGGGGGTGCTGGTCGTTGGGTCTATCCCGACGGGGATAATGGGGCTCGCTCTCAATTCCGTTGCTGAGGCTGCGTTTGAGCAGAGCTGGGCGGTGGGGCTTGGGTTGCTCGTCACCGCAATGGTGCTCTTTCTCGTCGAGCGTCGGAGTGCTGCGGGCGCTAAAGCGC
>CAZODX010000023.1:0-13165 GCA_964578715.1 uncultured Thermotogae bacterium
TGTGGACCTATAGCTTCAGCGCCAGTCCGGCTTGCGGCACCTTCAACCCTGCTACGATCGGGCCAACCAATCAGACGACCGTCACGACAGAGTTCACCGGAACTACAGCGACAACGGGCTGTGTCCTCACCGTGACCCTAACAACCGCTTCGGGCAAGACCGCTACGGCAAGCATCACCCGCGATGTGATAGTGCCAGCTGCTTCTCTACCGGCTTGCTCGCTGCCAGCCCTGACCGGCCAGGTCGTCCCTGCCGGGGGAGTGAACAATCATCCCACTGACGGGGCCGCCGGAGATAGACTCTTCGCCTATGTCGAACCGGAGCCTGGTAGCCCTACTACAGATACTGTCCTGCACCTTGGCCCTCCCTTGGCGAGTCGCAGCTTGTGTCCTGGGCCAGGAGACGTCGAATGCGATGATGACGATGGCCCAGGCCTGAGCTCGGTCATTGCTGGGCATCCTTGGGGCAGTGGCTATGCATGGTCTGTGAACCCATATAGCTCATCACTCGCGCTCAATTACACGCTCTATCGGCACACTGCGCCTGCGACTTCGCTTGTCGATATGGAAGCGAGCGGGGATGTGCCAGGGAATGCTGCTGGCGCTGTCTCCGTGCCTGCAACAGCTCCATGGATCATCGCGGCGGAGATCAGTCCATCGGGAGACCAGGACTGGTTCAAGTTCTTCGCCAACGCTGGCGATAAGATCTGGATCGTCATGGACGGCTCGCCGAACTCGCGGCTCGCCTCACATGATGACGACTCCAGCAGCTTAGATGGCGTCATCGAGCTGCGCACGGACACCGGCGCTCTCATCTGGTCTAACGACGGCGGTTATGGCAGCCCTGAGCCGAACGCTGAGACGCGCACCCACGTGATCACGACCTCGGGCGTCTATATCTTGGTTGTAAGGGGCTATGGCACGGAAACGCACGCGTACCATCTTGTCGCGTGTGTGGTGCCCTAAGGACTCGAAAAATGTGCGAAGGAGGATAGAGCTATGCTCAAGAGATTCGTAGTGGCTGCGGTTCTGACAGCGCTGATGGGATCTCTCGTCCTGCCCGCTTTGGCCCAAGATGAGGAGATCCAGATTGCCCCGGACCAGAAGATCCTCGTCGTTGACCCGGAGCACAAGGCCGAGATCATGGAGAAGATCGAGAAAGAGCTGGGCGGCACAGTGATCTTCGAATATGAGAAGATCCCCGAGTTGTTAGCTATCAAGATCGACCCGAGCCTGGAGGAGAAGCTTAAGGACTTGGTTGGGGTCAAAGATATCTACGTCGACGTACTCATGCCCTTGCCCAAGCCCATTCGCGAAGGAGGATTTCGAAGACCTGGCTGGGACCCGCGCCAGCCCAAGCCCAAAGCTCTCGAGATCACCAGCGGTGGTGACTGGGGCTGCGACCGCATTGACTGTGAAGAGGTCTGGTTCCAAGGGGTCAATAAGGTCGTACAACCGCGAGCCCAAGCGCCCGAACCGCGGCAGTTTGCGTGGTTAGCTGGGATAGGGCTGCTCCTGGCGGGAGGATTGGCGCTACAGCGCTCCCGCAAGGGCCTACTCATCCTCTTGGTGTTTGCAGTCCCGCTCGCGTTGAATAGCTGTGTGGGGGCAGTAAGCCCAATTAAGCTTGGCGACGGGGTCTTGGTCGCGGTCATGGACACCGGCATTGACCCCATGCATCCTGATATCGATAGCAACATCAACGCAGCGCTCAGCACAGCTATCAACGTGGGCCCCTACAATAACGACTGTACTACCGATCCCGGTGGCAACCCCTGCGACGCCCCGTGGGATGACTACTATGGCCATGGGACGTTCATCGCTGGAATTATCGCTGCGGAGCTCAAGAACCTCAGCGATGCCCCAGAAAAGTTCAAGAAGATCGGGGTAGCGCCCAAGGCCCAGCTCGTCTCGCTCAAGGTCTTCCCTAACTCCTATGAGTCGGTGATCATCGAGGGCTTCAACCAAGCTATCGCCAGGGGTATCAATGTCATCAACATGAGCTTCGGGTATGGCCCGCTAACGCGCACAAGCTTGGATGATTCCGGAACTTGGCCGTATTTCCGGTGCGATCTCAAGGGGACGCCAGACGACCCAGTTGACCCGCCGTTGGAGGTCGCGATAGATGCGGCTGTAGCGGCTGGGATTGTCTTGGTCGCTGCTGCTGGCAATGATGGGGTGAACATCGGTGCCGGAGGACAGGCCGTCACACCGGCCTCCTGTAAGGGGGTCATCGCCGTTGGTGCCATAGACTCCAGCGATCGCAGAGCGTTCTTCAGCAACTACGGCACGGACGTCGATATCACCGCGCCGGGGGAGTTCGTCTGGTCGTTGTGCGAGACCTCTGGCTTCGGCAGCATCTGCTGGAATGCTTATAACTATGGTGCGGCCAACCCGCTGTATCAGCCGGACTTGGGGACGTCCTTCTCCACGCCGTATGTCGTGGGCGCAGCTGCGCTCTTGCTGAGCAACGGCGTGGCTCCGGCATCAGTGCTCCCACGACTCCAGAGCACTGCGGACTGCGTCGTGCATCCGAACCCCGGCCTGGATGGCTTCCCAGGGTCAGGAACTGTGCCAGAATGCTTGCTCGACGTAGAGGAAGCCGTCCTAGGTACTCAGAACGGAGATAACTGATGAGCGCAATCCAAGGGGGTGACTGAAGAAGAGTCACCCCCTTCGGAGCTTTTATGAAAGAAGGAGGTAAAAATGAGAGCGTGGGCTTCCGGCATCAGATTCGGAGCTCTTGTGATCTTGGTAATCGGGCTTGCCGGGTGTATGACGGCAATGCCAACGGTGACGCTCTCTGGGCCTGCAGGACCCTATCTCGTCGGAGCGCCGGTCACGCTGACAGCCACGGGCAACCCCGGCAGCTCCGCAGGCCTGTGGACCTATAGCTTCAGCGCTACCCCAGCTTGCGGCACCTTCAACCCCCAAATCATTGGACCAACGGATCAGAAGACCGTTACTACAGAGTTCAGCCCAACCGTAGAGACGCCAAGCTGTACGCTCGAGGTGACGCTGACGACTGCCTCAGGCAGGACGGCCAAGGCGTCCATCATCCGCGCCATTCAGGGAGCTCAGATCATTATTATTAAGGACGCCGTCCCCGATGATCAGCAGGACTTCTCGTTCTCGACTACGGGCGGCTTGGTCCCCGCGACCTTCGACCTCGATGACGATAACGATCCGACGTTGCCTAATACTCAGACCTACACAGGCCTAGCCCCTGGCACGTACACCGTGACCGAAGCGGATCCCTCGCCTGGGTTCTTGCTCACAGCGATCAACTGCACTGCAGGCGGCAGTGGGGACGTCCCCTCCCGCACCGCGACCATCACCCTCACCCCAGGGGCAACGGTCACCTGTACGTTCGTCAACGAGAAGCAGCTGGGCACAATCGTGATCGAGAAGAGCGCCCTCGGCGGGGACGATACGTTCAGCTACACCAGCACGATCCCTAGCTACGGCACCTTCCAGATCACGACGTCGGGTGGCTCAGGCAGCCAGACATTTGCCAACTTGACCCCCGGTTCCTACACCGTGACCGAAGATACACCCCCAGCGGGCTGGGACTTCACGAACTTAGTCTGCTCTGACCCGGACAACGGCACGACGGTCGTCGGCCAGACGGCGAACATCGACCTCGATGCCGGCGAGACTGTCACCTGCACCTACACCAACGCCAAGCGCGGTACGATCGTCATCAACAAGACCGCCGTTGGTGGGGATGATACGTTCAGCTACACCACCAGCGGGACCGGCGGCCTGCCTGCAAGCTTCCAGATCACGACTGTGGGCGGGACGGGCAGCCAGACCTTCAGCAACATCGTCCCCGGCGCCCACACCGTGACCGAAGGTACTCCGCCAGCGAACTGGAGCTTCACCAGCCTAAGCTGCGTTGATCCTGACGGCGGGACGACGGTCGTCGGCCCGACGGCCAATATCGACCTTGATCCAGGTGAGACTGTCACTTGTACCTACACCAACACCTATGTGCCACCAGCTTTGCCGCAGTGTCCGGCGAATCTCATCAGCGAGAGCGAGCCGAATGACTCCAACGCAACGGCTCAGCCTCTTGCTCTGACGCCGGGCCAAGGGGTGGCCATCGTCAGCGGCGGCATCTCTCCAGCAGGCGATCTGGACTACTATCAGATCACCGTGACTGAGCCGTCCTTGGTCTTCGCCTATGTCCGCACCAATATTGCATCGACCAGCACCGACTCGACGCTCTTCATCGGCGTCAACCCGGTCACCACAGGGAGCAGCTGCACCGGCTCTGGCTATATCGAGTGCGATGACGACGACGGTGGCCAGGGTGGCCTCTCGTCCTCGATCGCCGGCCTCAACCTGAGCGCAGGAACCTATAACATCCTGGTGAAGCAGTACAGCGCGACAGGTGCTCCTGGCTCTGGTTCCACGATGACGCCGTACCGGCTCTACGTAGCCGTCGTGCCGACGTCTGCTGTCGTCACGGAGAGCGAGCCTAACGATAGCCCCTCGGGTGGGCAGCTCGTCAACACCTGTCCGTTCGTCGTGACGGGCACGGGCGGCGGCGCGGGAGCGAGCGACTACTATCGCTTCTCTGTCCCCGGCGGGAACACCGTGCTGTGGGCCAGCGCCCTCCAGCCGAATGCCGGAGAATGGAACTCCCGGCTCGAGCTGTGGCGAGTCTCTACGGGCGTCAAGATCCCCTTTGTCGGGGCTGCTGGTATCCCGAACTGCGATAGCACCACGACCGGAACGGCTACGAACCCGGCCTCGGAGTCCTGCTCCAAGCACTATGAGTATGACTCTGCTGACACCTGGCCGAACACACCCGAAGACTACGCCGTCAACATCCGGCGCAATACCGATCCAGATACCGGCACCGGCGGGGCATACACCCTGCTCATCGTAGTTATGACAAACGTTGGCCCGGTGCCACCACCGCCTCCGGCAAACCTGCCGGCGGTCTTCGCCTATGCTAAGCGCGGCGCTACGAACAACGACACCGTGATGCGCCTGCGCACGACGACCAGCGGTGTGCCTGTCTACTCGAGCTGTGCCGCGGCCACACCGCCTGATTTAGAGTGCGATGACGATGCCGGACATGGCTACACAAGCCCTGCAGGTGTAGTCTACCCGCCCACCGGCGGCGGCGGAGGCTTTAATTCGGCCATCGCTGGGCATCCGTTCCAGAACATCGGCGAGCTGATCTTCATCCAGGGCTACGGCTCGACGACCACGGTTGGGCCGTTCGATCTCTATATCCACGTCCCCGACGGCTCGCTGGGCCAGCTGGTGGAGATGAATGACGCTGCCAATGGCACGATTGCTGGTGCTGAGAGTGTGCCGGCGCTGCCGACCTGTACGGCCGTCTACAGCGAGGCAACGGGCAATCAACGGTCGGGCTTTGGCGCAGGCGGCTCGGACTTCGAGCTTGTGCCCGCACCATCCGCTGGCTGGACGATAGACGGCAGCTTCAGCAGCGACACGGACGTAGACTACTACGGGCCGATTAGCATCGGAGCGTCGGAGCGCGTCTTCATCGCCATTGACGGCAGCCTCAACTACGGCGGCGCGCCCCACGACCACGATGGCTACAATGCTGATATCTCGCTCTCGCTGCGGACCTCTGGCGACACACTCATCATCACTATTGACGGTGACTCTGGCACCAGCCAGGGTGCTGTGGCCGAGGTCTTCAGCGGCACGCCGGGAGCATTCCCGCTCCCAGACGGGCTCTTCTACATCCGCGTGGCGGCTAAGAGCGGCGATGGCTCCAAGGGCTATCGGCTGACGGCCTGTAAGTTCTAAGGACGGAACCGAAACGCAAAGTTGCGGAGCCCCAGCGGGTAAGCACCCCTGGGGCTCATAATTCTTTATCTTGTCCGCCCGATCCAGTGCACCGGGCTGTTGAGCTTGCGTGGCTGGCGGCTCGCACGACTCTCAGATTCGCTCATCGTGCGAGCGATCTCCGGCGTGCGCGTCCACTCGCCCGATGGCTCGATCTATGAGCTCGGCGGTGATCGCGTCAGGGCGTATGTGATCGACCGAGATCGCTTTGACCAAGCGCTGGTCGAGCGCGCCGCAAAAGTCGGCGTGACTATTCAGACTGGGGTACGCGCCGTCGAGCTTGGCCCATACGAGAAGGGCGAGCGCACACTCATCACAAGAACCCCCAGCGGTGCTCGGCAGTCTCTGAGAGCTTCTGTCATCATCGGGGCTGATGGGCCTCACAGTCTCTTGGCTCAGCAAGCGGGTCTACCGCGCCCGAAAAAGATTCTCTTAGGTCTGCAAGCGCTGATCGAGTTTCAGTCCGATAGCGCAGACTTCGTCGAGGTCTTCTTCGGGAAGCGTTGGGCCGCGAATTTCTTCGCCTGGTCTGTCCCAGCAGCTGAGGGCACTGCCCGCGTCGGGATCGCAACAGACCGCATCGCTGAAGCCAAAGCATGCTTTGAGCGCCTGCACAAAGAATTCCATAACTCTGGGAAGATTCTCTCGTATCAGTCGGGGATGATCCCCATCGGCCCGGCAGCGCGCACCGTCACCGACGGCGTTCTCATTGTCGGGGACGCTGCAGGCCAAGCCAAGCCCACCAGCGGCGGCGGAATCTATACAGGGATGCTCTGCGGCAAGATCGCCGGAGAGGTGGCGGCGCGCTGTGCGCTCTCCGGGAAGACCCGTGCACGCTTTCTCAGAGAATACGAGCAACGGTGGCGCGCCAAGCTCGCGCGCGAGCTCTCTCTGGGCTTCAGAGCCCATCAGATTCTGACGCAGCTGAGCGATGAGCAGATCGCGCGCGCTCTGAAGCTCCTCACTATCCCGGCCTTGCGCAAGCTCATCCAACGTTTTGGGGACATAGACTACCCAAGCAAGATCGCGCACGAGCTTATCAAGCGCCCGCGCTTGTGGAGTGCCATCTGGCCTGCCGTCCCAGGTGGGCTGGCACAGTACGTCAAGAGCGTCTATCGGGCAAGATCAGCGAGAATGTGATATACTTGGCCTAACCCTCTCCCTTTAGAGAGAGGGGCAGAGGGGTGAGGGCTAAGGGAGAGGTTCACTCAAGGAGGCACACACTCGCTATGAATGACGTATCTTCGTGGACGCTTGCCGAGCGTGAGCAGAAGAGCTTAGAGATCCTGCGTCAGGCGCTTGCGGAGTTCGGCTCACAGATGGCCGTGGCCTTCACCGGCGGCAAAGACTCTCTCGTCGTGCTCGATCTCGTACGACGGGCTGGCAACGGACGCATCCCCATCCCGGTCTTGCACATCGACACGACCGTAGACTTCCCGGAAGTTTATGAGTATCGTGACCGCTTGGCGCGTGAGTGGGGCTTCCAGCTTATTATCCATCAAAATCGCGAAGCGCTTGCCGAAGCTCCGCCAACGGACGACCCGAAGTTCTGCATCTTCTGTACTAAGCGCCTCAAGACCGAAGCGCTCCATCAAGCTATTCAAAAATACCGATGGCGCGCCCTGATCACGGGCGTGCGCTGGGATGAGCACCAGGCGCGCTCGCAAGAGACGTATTTTTCAGCACGGCCCGATCACACGCGGGTGCATCCGATCCTGCACTTTCGCGAGCGCGACGTCTGGGAGTATATCAAAAAATATCAGCTGCCGTACTGCCCGCTCTACGACAAGGGCTATCGCAGCTTAGGGTGCGTGCCGTGTACCAAGCCCGTCTCGGATTTCAGTGTGCCGGAGCGCGCTGGGCGCGGCACCGACAAAGAAGGGCTGATGGAACGTCTCCGCGCGTTAGGGTATTTTTGAATCACGGGAAGCACGGAGAGCATGAGGGCACGGAAGGCACGGAAATCGCTTAAGCCCAAGCAACCTAGTTTTTGGGGAGAGTACCGAGCGCGTGTTTCAGCCTACTTTCATCTGCTGAGCCAGCGACTTCGGGCATCAGTCTCTCTGCAGCGCCTGCGCTTCTGGCTCACAGTAACACTCGTCTTCGCCGTCCCATTGGTGATCTATCTCCCCAATACTGAGTACGGCTACACCAAGAGTGCTCTACTCTTTGGGGGCGTTTCGCTCTTGATAGCTCTGTGGGCGATTGAGCTCTTTATGCGCTCGCCGATGCAGATCGCCCTGACACAGCTAGCGTGGCCGGCGCTGGGCGTGCTTGGAGCAAGTGCGCTCTCGCTGGTCAACGCTGAAAATCTCGCTTTGAGTCTTATTAGTTTTGTCGGGCTGATCTACTTTGGGCTGCTGGGCCTGCTGATCGTCAACACTATCGAGAGCGAGCGCGATATCAAAGTTCTTTTGAGCGCTGCGTTGCTATCGGCGAGCATCGCGTCTGGGTATGGGCTGCTGCAGTATTACGGGAGACTTCCCGGGCCGCCGGGCTTTTTGGGGGGCAGCTCGGCGATGATCTCAACGTTTGGGAACCCTAATTATCTGGCGGGGTTTTTAGCGCACCTCCTTGTGCCGGGAATCTTTCTCTCATTTGTTGCTCATAACCCTTGGATACGGCTCGCGCTCTTAGCAATCTTAATGCTGATGACTGCAGCGCTTGTGGCAGCAAACTCTGTGGGCGCATGGCTCGCTGCAATGTTCTCAGCGATCTTCTTCTTCGCGGGAATGGCGATCTTTAAATTGGGAAGAGCGATCTCAGCGCAGCGCCGCTGGGCACTTGCTGTTGTGATTATCTTGAGTCTGATCGTCTGGCTCCAATCGCCACCGGGGCCGCTTAACTCTTTACTGAGCCGTGCCGCGACCCTTGAGGCTTCCGATGGCCCGATTGAAAAAATCGTTCAGTTCTTTCAACGTTTATGGGCAGGAAACTCTGGGATCGCGCGCAGCTGGAACTGGTGGATCGCTTATGAAATGCTGAAAGCGCACCCGTTTGTGGGCGTGGGGCTTGGGGACTACAAAGTCGAATTTTTAGAATACAAAGCGCGCTTCAAGGAGACCCCGCTGGGGCAACAGTATAATTTCTATCTGCCCAGGGCGATCCAAGCGCATAACGACTATGTGCAGCTCGTCGCCGAGCTGGGGCTGATCGGGCTGCTCGCCGTGGGGTTCTTCGCCGGAACGCTGATACGAAGCGCCTACGGCTTTGTGCGCTCATCAGAACCCCCAGAGCGACGTCTTTGGGTCGTGGCGCTGTGCGCGGGTTTAGTAGCGTTTCTCACGGACGCGCTCGTGAGTTTTCCCTTGCACCTGCCGGCGTCGGAGCTCAATCTCGTGCTCTTGATAAGTCTGCTCTATACGCGCCCGCTGCTTGGCCCTACACCCACGGTGACACTCCAATCCCCTGCGAAGCTCGCACTCGGCGCGACGACGCTCGCTCTGGCGCTCGTCGTCTCGTTCTTTGCTTATCGCGACTGGCAGGCCGATATCTCGCTCGACGCAGGCGAAGCCGAGATGAACAGCCTGCGCTACGAGACAGCTCGAATTGCTCTAGAACGCAGCGTCGCGTTGGGGATCGCGCCGGGCAAGGCTTTCTATTATCTTGGGGTCGTCTACAGCCAGAGAGATGAACTCCGGCGCGCCCGCGAGTATTTTGAGCGATCTTTGAAGACGTATCCCACCGAGAACGCGTACATTCAGCTTGCCGACGTGAGCTTACGGCTGGGAGAGGCCAAGCGTGCTCAAGAGTATCTTAAGACGCTGCTACGACTCGACCCGGAGCCGAAGATGCGCCTCGAAGCTGAATTTATGTTGCGCGTAATCGTGCCCTTGGCCGAGGGGGATCGCACGCTGGTGTGGGCTGAAATTGCAAAGTTTCTGCAAGAGCACCCGGACTACCCTCGAGGGTATCTGGTGCTGGGGGAGCTGCACCGCGAGCGCGGCGCAAAAGAAGCGGCCCGCGCGGAGTTTGAGAAGGGCCTTCAGGTCATCGCAAAGCTCAAAGCGAGCATTCTCCAAAGACTTGATCAGATCCAGCGCAGCCGACGGCTCTCCGACCCCGATGAGCTCAATCAGTTACGCGCGCACGCTGCAACGCTCGCTCAGATGGAGGCCCAGCTCCAAGCCCTCATCGCTCAGACGCGTTGATACCCGGACGCGAAAGCGTTACAATACAATGCTATGGAATTTCTCAAACGCGCTGTCGACTGGATCTTCGGCGAGACCAACGAACAGCGACTCCGCAAGCTCCAGCCCATCGTCGATGAGATCAATAGGCTGGAGCCCCAGATGCAAAAGCTCTCCGACGATCAGCTCCGCGCCAAGACCGACGAATTCAGAGATAGGCTTGCCCACGGCGAGACACTCGATGATCTCTTGCCCGAGGCGTTCGCGGTGGTGCGCGAGACCGCGCGCCGCACGGTTGGGCTGCGCCCTTTCGATGTCCAGCTCATCGGCGGGATCGTCATTCACAAAGGGAAGATCGCCGAGATGAAGACCGGCGAGGGCAAGACCCTCGTCGCGACGATGCCGGCATATCTCAATGCCCTCGTGGGCAAGGTCCACATCGTCACGGTGAATGATTACTTGGCGAAGCGCGACCGCGAATGGATGGGCCCGATCTACGAAGCGTTGGGGCTAAAAGTCGGGCTGCTCCAAGAGACGAGCACTCCAGAAGAGCGCAAGCAAGCATATCAATGCGATATCATCTACGGCACGAACGCCCAATTTGGCTTCGATTATCTGCGAGACAATTTGGTGATCTCATGGGAGCAGCGGGTGCAGACGGGGCTCGATTTCGCGATCGTGGACGAGATCGACAATATTCTCATTGACGAAGCGCGTACACCGTTAATTATCTCAGGGAGCACTGCAGAGACTATTAAGCTGTACAAGAAATTCGCGGCGATCGCGCCGCGCTTCCAAAAGGGCATTGACTTCGAGATCGACGAGAAGACGCGCCGCGTGCATCTCACTCCTGAAGCTGGGGTCAAGAAAGCCGAAGAGATCTTAAAGATTGACAATCTCTACGCCCCAGAGCATGTCGATCTGTTAAAACACTTGGAGACGGCCCTGCGCGCGCTCCATCTGTATAAGCGCGAGCGAGACTATATCGTCAAAGATGGGCGCGTCATTATTGTCGACGAGTTCACAGGGCGCCTCATGCCCGACCGCCGCTGGAGCGACGGGCTCCATCAAGCGATCGAAGCCAAAGAAGGGCTCGAAATCCGCAAAGAGCAGCAGACCCTGGCGACGATCACCCTCCAGCACTACTTTAAGCTCTATAAGAAGCTCGCAGGCATGACCGGCACTGCCAAGACCGAAGAAGAAGAGTTTCAACAGATCTACGGGCTGAGCGTCGTGGTCATCCCTACGCACAAGCCCATGATCCGCAAGGATCTCCCCGATAGGCTCTTTACGACCGAGAAGGCGAAGTTCAACGCCATCGTCGAAGAAGTGGTGCGCCTGCACGAGATCGGCCGCCCCGTGCTCATCGGCACGACGTCTATAGAGAAATCTGAGTACTTAAGCATGCTGCTCAGCCGGCGCGGCCTGCCCCATAACGTCTTAAACGCTAAGTATCACGAGCGCGAAGCTGAGATTATTAAAGACGCAGGGCAGAGAGGCGCTATTACCGTAGCGACGAACATGGCCGGGCGCGGCGTCGATATTAAGCTCGGCCCCGGCGTTGCCGAGCTTGGGGGCTTGCACATTATCGGCGCGCAGCGCCACGAGAGCAGACGGATCGACGATCAGCTGCGCGGGCGCGCGGGCCGCCAGGGCGACCCCGGCAGCTCCCAGTTCTACGTCTCCCTCGAAGATGACTTAATTCGACTCTTTGGGGATAGCAAGCTGCTCTCGTTCGTCAAGCGGGGCATGACCGAAGGCGAAGCCCTCGAACACCCCATGCTGACCAAGGCGATCCGCAACGCGCAGAAGCGCGTGGAAGTCTATTACTTTGGCATTCGCAAGCGCTTGCTGGAGTACGATCTGGTCATGGCGCGCCAGCGCGAGGCGATCTATAGCCTGCGCGAGCGCTTCTTGCTTGGCGGCCCCCGCACCCCGGAAGAGAGCGCCCGTGATTTGGATGAGTACCTGACAAGCGTGCTCGAAGGGTATACCGACGCCCTGATCGCGCGCTATCTGGCTGGAGCGGAGCGCGACGACGCGGGCTTACAAAAAGAGCTTGCGAGCTTCCAGAACGCCCCGTTGGACTTCGCTGTGGCGGGGCTCTCCGCAGACGAAGCGCGCACGAAGATCTTGGACTTTCTGCTCAAGAACTATCACGCGCAAGCAGCACGATTGGGCGGGGCCTTCCCCCAGTTGGCCCGCTATATGATCTTGAATCTCATTGACGAGAACTGGCGCCAGCATCTCTTCGCCCTGGACGAATTACAAGACGTGATCGGCTGGCGAGCTTACGCCGGACGCGACCCGCTGATCGAGTTCAAGCGCGAGTCCTTTGAGCTCTTCCAAGAATTGTTGGGGCGCATCGAAGAGCAGATCGTCAGTTATCTCATAAAACCCCACCTGAAGATCGTCGCGGCACAGCCGGGACGGCCTGCGCGCATTGAGCGCGTTCAGTATCGCCACGATGAGATCACCGCGACCGCAGGGAATCCCCCTGCGGAGAAGCCCAAGGCCCAACCGCGTCGTGTCCAGACGAAGGTCGGACGCAACGACCCCTGCCCCTGCGGCTCAGGGAAGAAGTACAAACACTGCTGCGGTGCGCGCAAGGCGGAGTAAGGCCTCACAGCTGAATGCCAAAGCCCGTGAACTCGTCGAGATAGTCCGACCAGATCACTTCGATATTTTCGATATGGCCTGGACCTTCGGTCTTGAGGATCTCTAAGAGCTTCTCGATCTGGTCGCGCTCGCCCTCGATCTCCGCGCGCACGCTGCCATCACGGAGATTCTGCACGTATCCCGACAGCCCCAGCGGGCGTGCCTTGCGCACCGTGAAGTTCCGAAACCCTACCCCTTGGACTTCTCCCGTGATGCGGACAATCGCTCGTGCCTTAGCCATAGCCATCCATCATCGCGCCGCCCTGGAGGGGCAGACCCTTGTGTCTGCCCAGGGCGAACACGAGGATTCGCCCCTACTTTGCCGTCTCGACGAATTTTGTCTCCCGGATCACATGGACTTTGATCTCCCCAGGATACTGCATCTTCTCTTCAATGCAGCGCGCGATGTCATAGGAGAGCTTCGCGGCCATGTCGTCGTCGACCTCGTCGGGTCGGACCATGACGCGCACCTCGCGGCCCGCCTGGATCGCGTAGGCTTCTTCGACGCCCGGGAAGCTATGACAGATCTCCTCGAGCGTCTGG
>CAZODX010000024.1:0-13140 GCA_964578715.1 uncultured Thermotogae bacterium
TGATTATAGGTAAGATCTCGCGCATCTCCGGTCCGGTGGTCACCGCGCGCGGCATGGAAGGCATCAAGATCAGAGACTTGGTGCGCGTGGGCGAGTTAGGACTAGTAGGCGAAGTGATCGAAGTCAAGGGCGACCAAGTCTCCATTCAAGTCTACGAAGAGACCGACGGCTTGAGAGTCGGTGAGCCCGTCAAGAGCGACGGCAAGCCCTTCTTGGCCGAGCTGGGGCCGGGACTGCTGGGGATGATCTACGACGGGATTCAGCGCCCCTTGGAAGTTATCCGTGATCAGACGGGGAATTTTATCGCGCGCGGCGCCAGCGGCGCTCGCGATTGAGGGGATCGCCGCTGGCACTTCGTGCCCACCGTGAAGGTCGGCACGCCGGTCTCCCACGGTGACGTTATCGGGTGGGTCCAAGAGACCCCGGCGATCCAACACAAGATTTTAGTCCCCGAAGGCGTGTCAGGGAAGATCACCAAGATCAAAGAGGGCGAGTACACCGTGGACGAGCCGGTGGCCGAGTTGGACACAGGGCAGAAGCTCTATATGAAGCAGCTCTGGCCCATTCGCAGACCCCGGCCCATCGTGCAGAAGGTCGCCGCGGGGGTGCCCCTCATCACCGGGCAGAGGATCTTTGACGTCTTCTTCCCTGTGGTGAAGGGGGGCAGCGCCATCGTGCCGGGGCCGTTTGGATCTGGAAAGACCGTGACCCAGCAAGCCCTGGCGAAATGGTCCGACGCCGATATCGTCGTCTATATTGGCTGCGGCGAACGGGGCAACGAGATGACCGAAGTGTTGACGGAATTCCCCCATCTGGAGGACCCGCGCACCGGACAGCCCTTGATGAATAGAACGGTGCTCATCGCCAACACGTCCAATATGCCCGTGGCGGCGCGCGAGACCAGCATCTATACGGGGATCACTATTGCTGAGTACTATCGCGACATGGGCTATGACGTGGCCCTCATGGCCGATTCGACCTCGCGCTGGGCCGAAGCGTTGCGCGAGATTTCCGGAAGATTAGAGGAGATGCCCGGCGAGGAGGGGTATCCCCCGTATTTAGCAAGCCGTATTGCAGAATTTTACGAGCGCGCCGGGCGGGTGATCTGTCTGGGGAGCGACAGGCGCGAAGGCTCGGTCACGGTGATCGGGGCGGTCTCGCCGCCGGGGGGAGATTTTTCCGAGCCCGTCACGCAAAATTCTCTCAGAATCGCCGGGGCGTTCTGGGGGCTGGACGCACGGCTTGCGTACAGCCGCCACTTCCCCGCGATCAATTGGCTCACGAGCTACTCGCTCTATCTCGATGCCCTCCAAGAATGGTACACTACAGCCGTCGGTGCAGATTTTCTGGAGATGCGCCGCGAGCTCTTGGAGATCTTACAGAAAGAAGACGAGCTGAAGAAGATCGTCCAACTTGTGGGCAAGGAGTCGCTCAGCGAGCCGGACAAGCTTGTGCTCGACATTGCCCGGACGATTCGCGACGATTTTTTGCGCCAGAACGCGTTTCACGAAGTAGACGCCTTCTGCCCGCTCAAGAAACAGTACTATATGATGAAGGCGATCTTGACGTTCTATGAAGCGTGTAAGGGGCTCCTGGGCAAGGTTCCCTACGACGAGATCGTCAAGCTTCCTGGGTGGGAGCAGCTGAGCAAGATGCGCTATGTGCCCAACGACCAGACGGAGAGCTACTTTCCAAAGTTTATTCAAGAGCTGAGCATGGCCAGCAAGGAGGCTGTTGCATGACCACCGCACTCTACGCCAAGGCCCATCGGACGATCACCGAGATCAAAGGCCCCCTGGTCTTCTTGCAGAGCGTCCCCGACGTGCGCTACGGCGAGCGCGTCACCCTCGTAGACAGCATGGGTAATAAAAAATCCGGCCAAGTCCTCGAGGTCGGCGAAGAGATCATAGTCGTGCAGGTCTTCGAGGGCAGCGACGGATTAGATAAGAAGGGCACGGCGGTCTTCTTCAGCGGCGACGTCGTCAAGCTGGGGCTCTCCGAAGATATGCTCGGCCGGGTCTTCGACGGCTCCGGCAATCCCCGCGACGGCCTGGGCGAGATCTTTCCCGAAGTCGAGCGCCCCATCACGGGCAGCCCCATCAACCCCGTCTGCCGCCAGCAGCCCTTTGAGTACATCGAGACCGGGATCTCTGCTATAGATTTGATGAACACGCTCGTCAAGGGCCAAAAACTCCCGATATTTACGGGCGCGGGCCTGCCCGCCAATAGAGTCGCCGTCCAGATCGCCCGCCAGGTCATCCGCCAGTCCAAAGAAGAGCTGATCGTGGTCTTTGCCGGCATGGGGATCACGTCGAGAGAATATAACTATTTCTACAAAGAATTCCAAGACTCCGGAGCTCTTGCAAACTCCGTGCTCTTTCTCAACTTAGCTGACGATCCCACTATTGAGCGCATCCTGACCCCCAGACTTGCGCTCACGACCGCGGAGTATTTTGCGTTCGACAAGGGCCGAGACGTCTTGGTGATTCTCACTGACATGCTCAACTACGCCAACGCGCTGCGGGAGATCAGCTCGGCGCGCGAAGAGATCCCCGGACGCCGGGGGTATCCGGGCTATCTCTATACAGATTTGGCGACCAACTACGAGCGCGCCGGGATCATCAAAGGCCAGAAGGGCTCCGTCACGCAGCTCCCCATCGTCACCATGCCCAACGACGACATCACCCACCCCGTCATTGACCTGACGGGCTATATCACAGAAGGGCAGATCATCTTGAGCCGTGAGCTCGACCGCAAGGGCATCTATCCTCCGATCAATCCCCTGCCTAGTCTCTCGCGCTTGATGAACCTAGGGATCGGCAAGGGCAAGACGCGCGAAGACCATCGTCAGGTCCAAGACCAGCTCTACGCGCTCTACGCCCAGGGCAAAGAGCTCGAAAAACTGACGGCGATCATCGGGAGTGCGGGCTTGGGCGAGACGGAGCGCAAGATCTTGCGCTTTGTCGAACGTTTTGAGGGGGAGTTCATCAATCAAGGGGAGCGGCCACGCACGATTCTCGAGAGCCTCGAGCTGGCGTGGGACTTGCTCAGCGAGATCCCACGCGCGGAGCTGCGCCGCATCGAGGACAAGTACATAGATCAGTATATGAAGGACGCGCGTCCGTGACTATCCTGAGGGGACAGAGGGCGTTGCCGGGCTTCGCTAGTCTGTGTATTCTAGAAGCGATACCCAAGGAGAGGGAGCGGTTGTGAACGTCCTAGAACTGCTCGCGAGTGATCGTCCGATCCACGAGATCGTCAAGAGTTTCCAGCGAGAATTCAATAGAGTTTTAGCGAGCGCGCTGGCGCAGAAAGCCAGCGAGTCCGCAGAGCTGCCCTCATTGGTGCGGCGCGCCCTGGCCGGCACAGAACGCTTCAGTCTGCAGAATTTTACAGCACGCGGCGGCAAGCGCATCCGCCCATTGCTCTTCTGTTGTGGGTATCTGTGCATGGGCGGGACCGACGCCCAGGCGATCTTACACGCTTCGGTAGCGGTCGAGCTCCTGCAGACGGGGCTGATCATTCACGATGACGTCATTGATCGCAGCGCCGAGCGGCGTGCCGGCCCGACGATGCACTTGCTGTGGCAAGAGTACTTTCGCGAGGCACGCTATCACCCTCGCTACGCTAACGAGCCAGAGCACTTTGGGCTCTCTATGGCGGTCTTGATGGGGGACATCGCGTCGGCGTTGGCGTATGAGATATTAGTGCGCTCGGATTTTCCCGCGGAACGCCGCCTCAAGGCCGTGCACACCTTCAGCGATGTGATCTACCGCGTGGCGTTTGGGGAACTGCTCGACGTCGATCTGAGCATGAGATCCCTCGACGCCCTGACAGAAGCAGAGATCCTCAAGGTCTACGAGCTGAAGACGGCGGGCTACACGACCGAAGGGCCCTTGCACATCGGGGCAGTTCTTGGCGGTGCTGAGCGTGCTCATTTGGCTCTGTTGAGTGAGTACGCGATCCCGTTGGGGATTGCGTTTCAAATTCAAGACGATCTGTTGGGGATGTTCGGCGCGCGGGAGGAGACCGGCAAGGACGAGGGCTCGGATCTCTTAGAAGCCAAGCGCACGCCGCTGGTGCTGCAGGCGTGGCACAGGGGAGCGCCACACGAGCGCGCAGCTCTGGAGCGGGCGCTGCACGACCCGAACCATGCCCAACGCAATCTGGATCATATTCGCAAGGTGCTGCTCACCACCGGTGCGGTGCGCCATGCCCAAGAGTTGATCGCCCAAAATTTTGCGAAAGTCTACGCAAGCCTTGAAAAGATCGAGCACGAGCTGGGACCGACGGCGGGGCGTCTGCTCCGTCACGTCGCCCAGTACATCGAAGACCGGAGGGATTACAAGGGGGCTGTGGAATCCTATGCCGACGCTTACACAGAGCACATCACGTGAAGAACAGATGTTGCTGGCGCAGCTCGACCGCGCACGAATGCCCACCCATATTGCGATCATCATGGATGGCAACGGGAGATGGGCAAAGGAGCGCGGGCTGAGCGTTCATCATGGCCACCAAGCAGGCCGCCAGGCCGTCAAACGCATCATCAAGGCGTGCTTGGAGTTGGGCATCCCGTATCTGACGGTCTATGCGTTTTCTACCGAGAATTGGAAGCGCCCCGCCAGCGAAGTGGATTTTCTCATGAAGCTCTTGGAGCAAGCGATTGAAGAGGAGCTGGCGGAGTTGCAGCGCGCCGGGGTGCGGGTGCGCGTCATCGGGCGTTTCGATAAGAAACTTCCCGAGGCGCTGGTGCGCAAGGTCCAGCACGTGATCGAGCAGACCAAGCACAATAGAAAGCTGACGTTCACCGTAGCTCTGAACTACGGCGGGCGCGCGGAGATCATTGATGCTGTGCGCAGATTAGCGTTTGAAGCCGCGGCGGGGCGCCTCGATCCCCACTCGATCACCGAGGAGAATTTTCACGAATTTCTCTATACGAACGGGACGCCCGATCCCGATCTGGTCATTCGCACCGGCGGGGAGATGCGCCTGAGCAATTTTCTGCTCTGGCAGCTCGCGTATGCTGAATTCATCTCGACGCCGATCTACTGGCCGGATTTTGACAAGCGAGCGCTGATCCAAGCGATTCTCGAATATCAACGTCGGGAGCGACGCTTTGGAGGACGCCATCCATGGAGACTATGAAAGCGACTCGTGACGAGCTCTTGCGCATCCGACAAGAGTTGGCCATCGCGCAGAGCGGCAAACAGATCTTAGAAAAGAAGAAAGAAGCCCTGCTCAATAGATTCTTGGCGATGGTGCGCCAGTACAAAGGGCGTCGTGAAGCGCTCCTTGCAGACCTCAAGCGCCTGAAGGACTTGTTAGCCCTCACGCGGGCGCGCGACGGCTCCATTACCTTAAAATCTTTGGCGTTAGCCACCAGCCAAGATATTCTTCTTGAGGTCACGCGCGACAACGTCATGGGCACAAAGATCTTTCACGCCAAGCACCCCGACGTGAAGCGCGATATGCTCTCGCGCGGTTACAATCCCGCAAGCACCAGCAGCCGCATCGAGGCCTGCGCCGAGGTCGCCGAACGATTATTAGATAAAATGCTCGCGATCGCGCACTTGGAGCACAACATCAAGACCGTCGGGCGGGAGATGCGCAGCTTAAACAGCAAGATCAACGCGCTCGAAGAGAACATCATCCCTGCGCTCAAAGCCAAGAAACGCTACATCGAGGACGTCTTAGAGCAGAACGAGCGTGAAGAGATCTTCCGGCTCAAGATGGTGAAGCGCGCTCAGGAGAGGAAATCCGTTACTCCCACAGCTCAGCGAGCTTGATCGCTAAGTGAGGAAAGAGCGCCGACTGCAAGACTTCATCGCTCTGGTAAGTTGCGACGTGCTGGAAGGCCCTTCTCTTGGTGTCTAATTTGTAAACTTCGACTGTCTCGTGGTCGGGATCAATGAGCCAGTACTCTTTGACGCCGTGGCGCGCATAGATCTGCTTCTTCGTCGTCCGGTCTTGTTCGGCGCTCGTCTCCGAGAGAATTTCGATGATGAGATCAGGGGCACCTTGGATATTCTTCTCGGTGATGATGTTCTTGCGCGCGTTAGAGATGAAGAGCAAGTCCGGCTGGACAACGTTAGTGTAGGACAAGACGACATCAGTCGGGGCACTCAGCACTATGCCGAGCTTATGCTGACGTACGTGTTGATGCAAAATAGCCGAGAGGTTCATCGAGATAATCTGGTGTTTTGTTGCTGGTGATGGGCTCACGAAGATCTCCCCCTCGAGGATCTCGTAACGCCTCCCGTCGTTGGGCAGCCGGAGATAATCATCGTAGGTGAGCACAATCTTTTGCAGCTCGCCGACTGCACGCGCCATACTCGTCACCCTTACCAGAGTATAGAGCAATATGCCCTAAATGTCTAGATTTGTGATCATGTCGCTGTTTTCTAAGATAAAATCGCGGCGCGGGCCGACCTCGCTGCCCATGAGGACTCTAAAGAGCTCGTCGGCCTGAAGCGCGTCGTTGATCGTCACTTGCTTTAAGATGCGCTTCTCCGGGTTCATGGTCGTCTCCCAGAGCTCTTCGGGGTTCATCTCGCCGAGACCCTTGTAGCGCTTCACTTCAAGGTGCCCATCCTTGCCGTCTTGCCCGCGTAAGGCGTTCAGCTCCTCTTCGGAGTAGAGATAGAAGACCTGGCGCCCTTTCTTCACTTGATAGAGCGGCGGCTTGGCGATGTAGACATGCCCCTTCTCGATGAGCTGGCGGAGATTTCTAAACAAGAACGTGAGCAGCAGGGTGCGAATGTGCGCCCCGTCGATGTCGGCATCGCACATAAGAATAATCTTATGATAGCGCAGGCGCTCGATGTCGAACTCTTCCCGAATCCCTGTGCCCAGCGCCGTGATGAGCGCATTGAGCTCTTTATTGTCTAAGAGCTTATTGAGTGCGGCTTTCTCGACGTTGAGGACCTTGCCGCGCAAGGGTAAGATCGCTTGGAATTCTCTGTTGCGCCCTTGCTTGGCGCTGCCGCCGGCGGAGTCGCCCTCGACGATATAGAGTTCGCACTTGGCCGGGTCTTTTTCGGCGCAGTCGGCGAGCTTGCCCGGAAGAGTCGTGCTGGAGAGCAGCCCCTTGCGTCGCACCAACTGTTTCGCTTTTTTCGCAGCCAGGCGCGCCTCTTGGGCGCGCAGTGCCTTCTCTAACAGAATGCGCGCGGTCCCGGGATTATTATTGAAATAAAGCGCTAATTGCTCGCGCACGATGTTGGAGACGCGCTCTTGGACGTCGGGGTTGCCTAGTTTGGTCTTGGTTTGCCCTTCAAATTGGGGGTTACGCAGTTTCACCGAGACGATGGCCGTGAGGCCCTCGCGCACGTCGCGCCCGTCGAGATTTTCGGCGTCTTGGGGGATGATCTTCTTCTCGCGGCCGTATTCATTAAACACACGTGTCAGGGCCGTCTTGAAGCCCATCAGATGGGTGCCGCCCTCTTTGGTGTTGATGATATTCGCGAAGCTATAGATATTCTCGTCGTACTCGTCGGTGAACTGCATCGCTACTTCGAGCACGAAGCCCGAGGCCCCGTTCTCATCTTTGAAATAGATGACGTCGTCATGGAGGGGCTTGCGCCCTTCGTTGAGCTCTCGGACGTACGCGGCAATGCCCCCATCGAACTGGAAGTGTTTCTGAATCCCGATGATGCGATTGTCAAGATGGATGGAGAGCCCGGGGTTCAGATAGGCGAGCTCTTTGAGTCTGTGGGAGAGTCGTGCAAAATCGTACTTGATCTCGCCGAAGATTTGACGGTCTGGCAGGAACGTGACGGTCGTGCCCGTATCAGACGCTTCGCCGATCACGGTGAGGTCGCAGACTTTCTGGCCGCGCTGGAATTTCTGATAGTAGCGCTTGCCGTTGCGGCGGACTTCGACTTCGAGAAATTCTGAGAGCGCGTTGACGACCGACGCTCCCACGCCGTGCAGGCCCCCGGAGACTTTGTAGCTGCCGGTGTCGAATTTGCCGCCGGCGTGCAGCTTCGTATAGACCAATTCGACGGTGTTGATGCCGGCTTCGGGATGGATCTCTGTAGGGATGCCGCGCCCGTTATCTGCTACGGTGATTCTATTATCTTCGTGCACGGTGACTTTGATCTCGGTGCAGGCGCCGGCGAGGTGCTCGTCGATAGCGTTATCCACGATCTCCCAGATCAAGTGCATGAGGCCGTCTTGTCCGGTGCCCCCGATGTACATGCCGGGGCGCATCCGCACGGCCTCGAGGTCTTCCAAAACTTTGATCTGTTCGGCTCCGTACTGGCTTACGGTTGCTGTAGCTGTCGTGCTGGTATTCTGAGTTCTCTCTACCAAGATCTCTCACCCCTGGTGCACAATTATACCGAATTGGACTGGCAAAAGCAAAAGAAATCGGTCTAAAGTCAAGGTGACGGCAGCGGGGCAGACTCAGTTGTCGTCCGCGCTACGGGCGATTTATAATTAAGTTGCTATGAGGAAGTGCATCATTGCAGGTGGCAGGCCGTTATCTCCGCGCGAGTTGGTATGGTGTGTTGTGATCTTGATAGCACTGATAGTAGTTTTGGGGACGCTGCTGATTTGGTATCCGATCCTTGCTGGAGCAGCGCTTGGGGTCTTGATCTTTGCTGCCGGGCGAGCGGGGTTCTTCGAGAGACTCAAGCAAGGGCGCTTTTTGGACTATCGGCTTTACTCAGTGAGAAGCCGATAACGCTTCTTGATGATTGCGCGCTTTCTTGATACCGGCCTTCAGGGCGCTGCCCTCAATATGGCCCTTGACGAAGCTCTTTTGCTCTTATGCGATGAGCAGCCCCGCGTCACGCTGCGCTTCTATGGGTGGGCGCGCCCCACGCTTTCACTCGGGTATTTTCAGAGCGTCCGTGAGATCGATCTCAAAGAGTGCCAGCGCCGGAACTTTGACTGGGTGCGCAGGCCTACGGGCGGTCGGGCCGTCCTGCACGACCACGAGCTGACCTATAGCGTGATTGCGCCCATAGAACTGCTAGGCGCAAGCGTGGCGCAGTCGCACGAGAGGATCAGTCGGGCATTGGCTGTGGGATTGGCGAAGCTCGGCCTGCACGCAGAATTGGCGCAGTCAAGAGTGAGCGCAAAGGAAGCGCGCGCCGCCTGCTTCGCCGTTCCAGCACCCGTCGAGCTGACTGTGCAGGGCAAGAAGGTGATCGGCAGCGCCCAGACGCGCACGAAAAAGTCGCTCTTGCAACACGGCTCGATTCCCATCGCCATAGATTTTGACGCACTCGCTGCGGTCTTGAGGATCGCCCAGGCGGATCTGTTGCGCCAGAAGGCCGCGGGGATCGCCGAGTTCCTCGGCTACGAGCCGACGCGCGATGCGCTCAAAGAAGCTATGCTTCAGGGCTTTGCCGAGTTTTTCGAGATCGAGTTTCAGTCTGAAGAGCTCTCTCCCCAAGAACAAGCCCTCGCAAAAAAGCTTTGTGCTGAAAAATACGCAACACGTGCATGGAACTGGCGCCGTTGACTTACCCCCTCTTGAGGGTTATCATAGTACCGAAGAAGGTGATCTTGTGGAGCATAGATTCACAGCAGTCTTTGAGCGAGATGGTGACTGGTGGATCGCCTACGCGGCAGAGCTGCCAGGAGCCAATACGCAAGGACGTACGTTGGAAGAAGCGCGCGAAAACTTGAAAGAAGCTATTGCCTTGGTGCTCGAGGCCAATCGCGAGCTAGCCGAACGTGAGATTGCTGGCAAACCTGTCATCAAAGAAGAAGTCGTTGTTGTGGTGTGAATGAAGCGTCGCGATGTGCTTCGACACCTGGAGCAAAATGGCTGCCAGTTGCTACGAGAAGGCCCTCGACATACGATCTATTGGAATCCTGCAAATAAAAAGATCTCTGCTGTACCACGCCACCGTGAGATCAGCGACAAGCTTGTCAACAAAATTTGCAGAGATTTAGGAATACCTAAACCCTAGAGAAACAAGCATGGCTATCAAGAAGAGATCCCGCACCATGCTCCTCGCCCTCGACGTGGGCAATACGATGACGAAGCTCGGCGTGTTCTCCGGCGAGAAGCTCTTGACAGATTTTCAGCTCGCGTCGAACCGCGAGCGCACCGCCGACGAAGTGGGGCTTTCTCTCAAGACGCTCCTAGCTGATTGGCCGAAGCCCCAGGCTGTCATTATCAGTTCCGTCGTGCCTCATCTCAACGCGGCGCTGACGCGCGCGTTTCAAAGACACTTCTCTGTTGAGCCCGAGTTTTTGAGCCATCGCTGGGGGGTGATCCCGCTTGATGTCGAAGAGCCCTCAAAAGTCGGCACAGATCGTCTTGCCGATGCTATTGCAGCATACTATCTCTACGGCGGTCCAGCGTTGACTATTAATTTCGGCACGGCAACGACGTTCAATCTCGTCGCTGAAGACGGAAGATTCTTAGGTGGGGCCATCGCGCCACAGATGGAGCTGGCAGCGTCAGCGCTGGCCCAGCGCGCCGCCCAGCTCTACGAAGTCGAGCTGCACTGCCCCAAGAGCGTCATCGGCAAGACAACGGATGACAACATCCGTGCCGGATTTGTGCTGGGTTTTTTAGATTTAGTCTCTGGGCTGATCCGGCGCTTTCGTGCCGAGTACTCCCAAGACTTAAAAGTCATCGCGACGGGGGGTCGGGGGGAGTTCTTCGCCAAGCATATCAAAGAGATCTCAGTCTACGACCCGCATCTGACGTTGCAGGGACTGCGCTTGGCGTGGGAGCTGCACCAGGGCCGGCGCCCGAGGTCGCCGCGCCAGCTTTGACTTGTGCGTGTATTTTTGCTAGAGTGAATCTGTACGGAGGTGCACAGTATGTTTGGATTAGGCGCTCCTGAGCTGCTGATAATCTTTTTGGTGGTGTTGCTGCTCTTTGGCGGGGCCAAGCTTCCCGAATTGGCGCGCGGCCTGGGCAAGGCTATTCGCAACTTCAAAGAGGAAGCTGAGGGCATCAAGCATGAGATCGAGAAGGCCGTTGAGTCTCCCCCGCCCTCCCCGGAGAAGAAAGAATCCAGCGACCAGCCAGCAGCCAAGCAAAGCTAGCCTATGAAGTGGCTCCTGATCATCGCGTTGATAGTGCTGCTCTTCGGGGCGACGCGCTTGCCCTCGGTAGGGCGAAGCCTAGGGCAGGCGTGGCGTACCCTGCGCGAGGAGATGAAAGCTTCGAAGAAATAACCCTATGAGACTCCAAGAATACCAAGGCAAAGAGCTCTTTCGTCGTGTCGGGATTCCCGTAGCTGACGGCAAGGTGGCGCATTCAGCGACAGAAGCTGAGGAGATCGCGCGCGAGCTGGGCTGCCCCGTCGTCGTCAAAGCTCAGGTCTTAGTCGGGGGGCGAGGCAAGGCCGGTGGGATCAAGCTCGCTCAGGCTCCCGAAGAAGCCCGCGCCCACGCCGAAGCGATTCTGAATATGACCATCAAGGGCGAGCGCGTCAGAAAAGTCCTGGTCACGAAAGCCGTCGAGATCGAAAGAGAGTTTTATCTTTCGATCACGATTGACCGCGCAGCGAAAAAGCCCATTGTGATCTTCTCTGCCGAGGGCGGCATGGAGATCGAAGAGCTCGCCAAGGCTCATCCAGAGAAGATCGTGCGATTTCACGTCAATCCGTTGATCGGGCTCCAGGCGTATCAAGTGCGCACGGCACTCTATCAAGCTGGGGTCGCGCCGACTCTGATGAGGCCTCTCAGTGATGTTTTCTTTAAGCTCTATCAGGCGTTTGTGCAGTATCACGCCCAGCTTGTCGAGATCAACCCGTTAGCAGTAGCCGACGGCAAGCTCATTGCTGTAGACTCAAAATTTATTATTGACGACGACGATGTGCCCGCGGAGCTGGCAGGCTGGGAAGCGGAAGAGCTTGCCGGAAGCCCAGAGGAGCGCGCGGCTAAACAAGCAGGCTTACAGTACGTCAAGCTCGATGGCACCATCGGGATCATCGGGAATGGCGCAGGCTTAGTGATGGCCACGCTGGACGTCGTGGCGCTCAAGGGCGGACGCCCCGCGAATTTCTTGGACATCGGGGGCGGAGCCAACGCCGAAGTCATGAAGAAAGCACTCCAGATTGTGCTTTCAGACCCAAACGTGCGCGGGTTGTTTATTAATATCTTCGGTGGGATCACGCGGTGCGACGAGGTCGCGCGGGGATTAGTTGCTACGCAGCAAGAGCTGGGCATCCGCGTGCCGATGGTCGTGCGCCTGACGGGCACCAATGAAACCGAAGGGCGCGCGATCTTAGAAGCGCATGGGATTACGCCGGTGGCCGACATGGAAGAAGGTGCCGCTGAGATCGTGCGCCAAGTGGGGCTTACGGCTTCCTGAACCCCGGCGGCCAGGGGTAGTCTGGGGGGCAGAGATCGGCTTTGCCATTGGCCCTAATCTCGTTTTCCATACCTATAAATGCAGTGCCTCCAGGAGATACTTGCAAAAGCAGCAGCCCTGGATCTCCTCGTATTTCTTTTATTTCAGGGCATTTTTCTCTGTCCACCAGGGCCAGACCATAGATCAGGTTTTCCATAATTTGGTTCTTATAAACGGTTATCACTCTAGGACCTGGCTCGGGTTGACGAAATCTGGTGAAGAGAAGCTGAGTCCAATTGTAATCTCGATCATAACCGAGGTACACCCCTCCAAGATTTTTGACAATTCGGTTCTCTGCTAAGGTAGCAGCTGGCCCTCCGAATATCCCTCCAATCAGTAAGAGAGCTATACCCACATTACCAGAGAGCAAACTACGCTCTACAGTAAGATAGTCTTGCCCCTCTCGAGACACAAGCCATGCGGCTATACCTTCTCGGTTGTCTGTGATGATGGAATCCCGGATCAGGACGGTTCCTCTTTCCACGATAATACCAGTAACGTTGCGGGAGGCCGTGACCGCCGATAAGACCGAGGACAAGTTCCTAATCCTTATGCCGTTCTCATATCCTGTGACGGTTAAGCGCTCTATTATCGCGTAGCTATCACCTGTGAAGCGAATCCCTGTAGAGTTTAAGAAGCCCTTGTTTTCTAGAGTGATGTCTGCTAGATAGACTTGAATAGGTCTGTCGGCTTGAATATCCAGGGTAACACCCCCATGCTCGATGAGCTGGATACGTACTAATTCCTGGCTAGACCCTACTAAGCGAACACTCTTAGTGATCCGGACATTCTCTTGGTATGTTCCTGGC
>CAZODX010000025.1:0-10303 GCA_964578715.1 uncultured Thermotogae bacterium
CCAGCGCCCGGACACAGCCGTGAGCCCTCAAGGCAAGGCACAAGTGTATGAAGTGAAGACCGCAACACGCAGCATCCAGGGGACGGCCCATCATCCCGTGCTCGCCTTGAGACGCAAGCGGACAGAAGGATCATCGCGCTGGTATTATACGCTAGAATGGGCTAAGCTCGGCGCACTTCACCCCGGGGATATTCTCCTTGTGGTCAAGAAGCTCCCTGAAGGGGACAGGCCCCTCAAGCTGCCACTCCTGCACGCTACAGGGCGAGCAAGCATTCCTCAGTACTCTTCAGAGGACTTCATGCGCTTACTCGGTTATCTCCTCGGAGATGGCTTTGTGAGGACAGCAAGGGGGCGCTATTGGGGGGTCTGGTTTAGTGAGCCCCAGGGAAGTCCTCATCGAGCCAAATATGAGCGCTTGTTGCAACGACTCTTTGGCTTATCTCATATCCATCGGCAACCGGGAAAGTTTGCTGCCATTTCAGCTCCTGTGGCTGAGCTATGCGCACGGCTCGGTTTTCATAAGCACGCCCTTGAGAAACGAGTTCCCCCGTGGGTCTTCACAGTTCCTCGCTCCCAGCAGCTCGCATTTCTAGAAGGCTACTGCGATGCCGATGGGCATCGCCGTCCTCCAAAACACAAGCTCCGCCGTCCCGGGTGGATGACTTTCGAATCCCCCAATAAGCTGCTGATCTCAGACATACGTGCTCTCTGTATTTATGCTGGCCTCAAAGTAGGGAATTTAGTCAGTCGGACCCGAACTGTGCGAGTCCCCTCCACCCACCAGCTTGTGACGAGGACGTTCTGGACCTTTGAAGCTAATGCGTCAGCCAAGACAAGCGTCTACGGGGCAGGCGTTATACGAGGCACGATTGGCCAGGGATTGCGTCATGAGTATATAGGCTTTGAGCGCGTGAAAGAGATCAAGTTCGTGGGTTGGGAAGAAGTCTATGATCTCCAGGTAGAAGGGGAGCACAACTTTGTCGCGAATGGCTTCATCGTTCACAATACCGGTGATGCTCAATTAGGGCTCGCTCAAGACGTCGAGCTCGCGGGGGCGATTGCCGTGACGACCCCCCAAGAAGTGGCGCTCTCTGATGTGCGCCGCGGCATCGGGGCGTTCGCGAAACTCAATGTGCCCGTCATCGGGATCATCGAGAACATGGCGTACTATCTCTGCCCCAAGTGCGGGCACACAGAATATATCTTTGGGCAAGGGGGCGGCGCGGCGGAAGCCCAGAGACAGAATATCCCGCTGCTGGGGCAGATCCCGCTCGATCCGGAGCTGCGCGCGGGCGGCGACGCCGGCGTGCCCATCGTCATAGCCAAGCCCGACTCGCCCGCCGCTCACGCGTTTACAAAAATTGCTGACGAGCTCATAAGACATTTCCGTCAGAAGGGGTGATTTAAAGATGACCGCCGACGAGATTCGCGAAATCATCCGCGAGAACGTCTTCGACCCGGAGCTGGGCTATAACGTCGTCGATTTAGGCTTGCTCTACGACGTTGAGGTTCGCGGCGACAAGGACGTGCGTTTGGAGATGACGCTCACGACCGTGGGCTGTCCGCTCTATGAGCAGATCCAAGCCGACTGCGAGCGCGCGATCAAAGAGCACTACGGCGAGGACGTCAATGTGGAGGTCGAGTTCGTCTTCGACCCGCCGTGGAACCCGGAGATGATGTCGGAGGAGATCCGCGCGGAGATGGGATTTATCTAAATGGCCCTCTGTGTCTACTGCAGGAAGCGGGCGGGCAAGCGGGCCTGCCCGGCCCTGGGAGGTGTGATCTGCCCCAGCTGTTGCGGGCAGCATCGTGGGATTGAGATCAGCTGCCCCATCAGTTGTAAGTACTTCAAGACCCACGAGAGCTATCAGCGCGACCGGCTTGCCGAAGAGTTTCATGCTCTCTGGATCGAAAAGACGGAGCCGCTCTACCGGGCGGGCAAAGAGCGATTAATAGACCTGATCGCGTGGATCGAGATGCTCATCTATCAGTTCTATCGCGAGCGGGCGCTGGGTACAGATAGCGAAGTTCGAGAAGCGCTCGAGTTTCTGCAGCGTCGGTTCGGACCGGTGATGATTGTAGAAGCCGGGGGCACAACGTTGGCGAACCATCTTTGGCAAGGGCTGCAAGAGTTTCTCAAGAAAGAAGCACTGCCCTCGGAAGCCGTCTCTGAAGCCCTAGAGAAGATCGTTGAGATCTTTGGGGCGTATGCCAATCCGGCGCAGCCGCGCAAATATCTTCACGGGATGTTGGGACACGTCGAACGGTATTTTACACTTCCCGATGAGCTGAAAGAGAGCCCATCGCTCATCACGACCCCTCATATTGTCACGCCGGGGTCGTAGGCTCTTGTTGGCAAAAATCCTTGAACAGGGTATAATTCGTTACAGAAGTGTAATCTTTAGGAAGTGTAGATATGCCCATAATAAAAGTTTCCGAAAAAGGACAGATTGTTATCCCCAGGGAGCTTCGAAAGAAATACGGGATTACGCCAAAGAGTGAGGTCCTTGTGACAGAGATCAACGACAAGATCCTCATCGTGCCCATCTTGAAGGATCCGGTGAAGGAAGCGCGAGGGTTGCTCAAAGGGGGGAAGTCATTGACCAAAGCCCTTCTTCAAGAGAGGCAGAAGGAACGTGAGCGAGAAGAGATACGTTCTCGATAGCTTCGCTGTACTCGCCTATCTGCAAGACGAACCAGGGGCACAGCTCGTTGAAAACATACTTGCTGATAAAGAGAGCGTTGTGTTCTTGTGTGCCATCAATCTAGGTGAAGTATATTATATCACCCATCGCGAGCGAGGAGAAGCTGAAGCTGAGAGAGTGCTGCTCGTGATGGAGCAGCTTCCCATCAAAGATGTTCTCCCAGACCGAGCGCTAATACTTCAGGCAGCTCGTATTAAAGCAGAATATACTGTCTCTTATGCCGATGCATTTGTTGCTGCTCTGGCAGAGCGATTAGCGGCTACCGTAGTCACGGGTGATCCAGAGTTCGAGCAACTCCCCTCAGTGGCCATCAAATGGCTCCCGCAAGCGTAGCCTTACTGCCAGGGGATGACCCACTCCCACTGCGGCCCACGGAAGTATTGCCCGATAATAATCAGCACAATCGCCGTGCCAACCAGCAGCGTAAAGAGCGCCGTCGTCACCGGGCGATCGCGCAGACGCCGCCCCACGGGCTTGCTCTTGTCCTTGCGCCAAAATTCTAAATACGGCTCGATATAGGGGATCGCGAGCAAGAAGAGGATGAAGAGCGTCGGGGCGATCACCCCGCCGATGGCCACGCTCGTAAACGGCCCGATATTGGGCGAGATCGCCAATAACTCCTGGATGCCCACGAAGTACCACGGGGCTTTTTCGGGGTTGGGTGTAAACGACGGGGTCGCCGGCTCTTCCAGCGGGGCATCGCGGAAGACCGAATAGATCCCCAAGCCCGCTATCAAAAAGAACAAGATCGTGAAAGCCACGTAGAGAAAGTACGGATAGGTGATGATCTCTTCTTCTTCGGCGGGGAGGCGCTTGGCGAGCGCGTCTAAGATCTTCTGAATCTTCTCATCGGTCAGCTCAAATTTAGTGGGGATTTGCTGCGCTTGATGATCTTTCGCGAGATAACTGAAGACTGCGTATAGGGCTTCCACATCGGTGGGGTCACCGCCGCCCTCTAAGATGACCTCGGTGCGATTGCTCAGATCTTTTAAGCGCTTCACGGTGATCTTCTGTGCGGAGGGCAGCTCGCGCAAGGGGATCTTCTCAGCAGCATACGCTAAGACGTCGCGAACCAAGCCGGGCTCGATCTGGATCGCCTCGGCGACTTCGTAGCCGGGGACTTCGACTTCTATATCTTGCGTGACGGTGATCTGGCAGGAGAGCCGCCAGCCCTTGGCGATCTGCTCTTCTCCCAGGACGTCGAGTTCGTTCTGGTTGGGGTCTCCCCCACCCTTCAAAACCCTGACGGCGCAGGTCGAGCACTGCCCTTGGCCACCGCATGTGGCCGGCAGTTGATCGTCATAGCGTTGATCTTGGAGGAGCTTTAAGAGATTCGTCCCTGGGCGGACGTCAAGCTCTTTCTGGCCGAGGATGACGACTTTGGGCATACGTTAGCTGACCTTCACCCCTGCTTCTACGGCAGCTTGTTTGAGTCTTTCGAGGACGGGCTTGCCGCCGGGGTAGCACCCGTCGAGCCTCGCTTTGCCGGCAGCAAGAGCCTCGGCGAATTCTTCGCACGTGGGATAGCCGCACGCTAGACAGTCAAATCCGGGGAGCACGGCGCGCAGCTTTGCTGCAGCCGGCGAGAGCGCCGGAGCCTTGGGCGCTTCTTCAACCTTGCCCTCGACCTTGGGCCAGGACATCACCAACGGCTTAAAGAGCTCGATCTTCAGGTCATTCTTGAGCGAGATCTGGCACGAGAGCACCCAGCCCTCTTTGCGCAATTTGTCGCTTAAGGGGCCAAGCATCGCCGGGGTGATCTGCTCCGGCTTGAGCCCCTCTAAGACTTTGACGCGGCACGTCGCACACGTCCCCTTGCCGCCGCACTGCGCAAAGAGATCATAGCCGGCCTTCTTGAGGGCTTGCATTAAGTTCTGCTCCAAGGGCAAGACCAGCTCGTTGCCGTCGTTGACGATCTTGACTCTCGCCTCGCCCTCGACCGTGAGCAGGTTCTTGACCAACCCCAACACAAGGGCTACCGAGATGGCCATAAGGGCCATCGTCGCTACCGGCACAATATAGACCATAAGAGTTGCGCCCTCCCCCTAATGAGAGGGGAGGGTGATCTTCTCATCCTCCGAAGTCGCGAATATTGATCATCCCAGAGAAGCCGACGAAGCTCATGGCCATCAGCCCCGCGATGATCAGGGCGATCCCTGGGCCTTTGAGCCCTTCAGGGATGGGAGCAAAGCGCAGGCGCTCACGGATCGCTGCCATCAAGATAATCGCCAGCGCCCAGCCCACGCCCCCGCCAAATCCATAAGCGACGCTCTCCATAAAGCCCAAATTCCAGGTAGCGATCGCAAAGAGCACCCCGCCCAAGATCGCACAGTTGACCGTGATCAAGGGCAAGAAGATCCCCAGCGAATTATAGAGCGCCGGGAGGAAGCGCTTCATGAACATCTCCACGACCTGCACCAAGAACGCGATAGTGACAATATAGACGATGAGCGAAAGATACCCAACCCCCAGAGGGTCGAGCACGAAGTGCTTAACGAGCCAATTGATGGGCAGTGTCATCGTCAGCACGAAGATGACCGCCATGCCCATCCCCGACGCCGACGCGTACTCCCCTGAGACCCCGATGAACGGACAAATCCCCAAAAACGTCGTGAGCAGAATATTATTGGTCAGAATCGCGCCCAAAACGATGAGAAAGATATCCATAGGCTACGCGCCTCCTCCGACTTGTCCTCCCGGCGAGAAGTGCCGCACAATCCCCACGTACAGCCCCACGAGCAAGAACGCCCCCGCCGGGATGATCATAATCACCCACGGCGTCCAATTGCTAAAAATCTGAATCCCGAACAAGCTGCCAAAGCCCAACAGCTCGCGCACAATCCCCAAGAGCGTCAGCGACATCGTGAACCCCAAGCCCACGCCCAACGCGTCGAGCGCCGATAACCCTGGGCTGTTCTGGCTGGCAAACGCTTCGGCCCGCCCTAACACGAAGCAGTTCGTAATAATTAACGGGACATACGGCCCCAATGCTGCCGACAACGGCGGCAGATACGCCCGCAAGAAGATATCGACGATCGTCACCCAGAACGCGATAATAATCATATACGCGGGTAGTCGGACTTCTGCGGGGATGACCGTGCGCAGGGCCGCGACGGTCACGCTCGACGCCACAGTCGCCACAAGGGTTGCCAGCCCTTGCGCCATGCCGTTGATGGCCATATTGGTCGCGCCCATGGTGGGGCACATCGCCAGGATCATTCTGAATGTCGGGTTGTCGTCCCAGATATCTCGGACTAACTCTTTCCAGCCCTTGGTCTGGGGCAATCGTTGCGTCCACGGGATCGCCGGTGCTGATGCGCGCTGTGCTGTCGGTGTGGACATCACTGCCGTCTTTACTTCTGCCATCTGCCTCAACTCCTTCTGGCCGATTCCAGCTCGGCCACAAAAAGCATACTATAACAGTCCGCTTTTTTCAAGATCGCTATTTTTTCTCACCCTGTACGATCTTTCGCAGCTTCGCGATCGTTTGGTTGAGCAAGTCCCGCACCGTTGTGGACGTATACGTTGCCCCGGTGATCGCGTCGAACTGATTGGGGGCTTTGGGGGTAGTGGGGTCGCGGAATTTTACGAACTCGATATGAGGATTGGTCTTCATCCCCTTGAACTGGCCCCAAAATTTCTCTTCGGTCATGCGGAAGCCCAGGCCGGGGGTCTCGCCGATCTCAAAGAGAATGACATGAGCGCCTATGATCTCTGAGAGATCGGGCGTGAGGGCGACTTGCATGGCTACGAGGCCTTGGAAGCCGCTGCCCGTAATGCGAATGACATAGGCTGATAGCTCCCCACCGATCTTGTCCTTGTAGAACTTCCAGTAGGTAAAGCTGTCGGTCTTGATCTCTTCGAGGTGTTCTTTGAAGTATTGATCGACTTGGGCGGGGGAGAGCTTGGGCAGCCCTTCGGCGGGGAAGAGCTCTTCGGCTGTGTAGAGCCCGAGCGCCACGAGAATACTCGAACGTAACCGGGCTTTCGCATTGGCTTCGATGGTCGCTTTAGTCACTTCGTTGACGAGAGCTAGCAGCCCTCCAGCGACCACGGCAATGGCTGTCAGCACGAAGATCATCCGCCATTCGTGCGGCCCGATCAGTTTCTTCTTCTTCTGTGGGGGTTGCTGGGCCATATTGTAAAATCACCTCTTCTGGATCGCTGGGGCAGAGAAGCTCTTGGGGATCGTGAATCTGTCGATCAACGGTGTAAACATATTTCCGATCAAGATCGCAAACGTCACCCACTCGGCGTAGCCCGTCAGCCCACGGCCTAGCACCGTCAAGACGCCTAACATTATACCGAAGATCCAGCGGCCGCGAACGGTCATGGGGCTGGTGACCGGGTCAGTAGCGTTCAAGAACGCAGCAAAGAGCAGCCCGCCAGAGAGCACGGCGTAGATGCCGTCGGGGAATTTCGCGGGGTTGATGAAGCTGAGAAACTGGGAGGTCAGCCCCGCGCTGACGATCATCACGATCGAGACGCGCCAGTCAATGACCCGCGTGTGCAACAGATAGAGCCCACCCAACAGCACCAAGATCGCCGAGGTCGCCCCGAGCACATCGGCGCGGCCAAAGCCCGTCAAGAGCGTAAACAGATCGGGATTGGCTATATCGGGCGAATTGAACGCCCCCAAGGGGGTTGCTTTAGCAATCGCGTCTATCCCCTTGACAGATTCGGGCGACCAATGCAGAAAGCCTCCCAGCCCGTCGGTCAACGGATTGAAGGGCGTGTACCATTGGGTGGTCATCGCCGAGGGGAAGGCGAGCAACAAGAACGCGCGCCCGCTGATCGCCGGATTGAAGATATTATAGCCTGATCCCCCGAAGAGCTCTTTGATCCCAATAGCAAAGGCAATCCCCACCGCGACCATCCACATGGGGAGTGTGGGGGGCAGGGCGAGCGCGTAGAGTATGCACGTCACCAATAGCCCTTCGGTGATCTCGTGTCTGCGGATCGCGCAGAATGTAAACTCGACGGTCATCCCGACCAGATATGTGACTAAGATAATCGCCAGTGAGCGCCACCCGTAGAAATAGATGCTCGCGATGGCCAAGGGAATGCAAGCGATGATCGGCGCCCCCATGTAGCGTTGCATCCCTAAGGCGTCACGAATATAGGGGGCTTGGCGGGCGGCCTTGTCGCTGCCGCCGAAGATCGAATCTTTCAAGCCTTCCCAGAGCACCGCCAGGCCCTCCATGTGCCGCGCCTGCAGATCGTGATGGACCTTCTCGAAGAGATTATAGATCTTGTCTTTTAGCATATGTGCTCCTTAGGTCGTCTCTTGGAGGATCTTGCGCTTGCCCTCGCGAATCTGCTCTAATAACGGAATCTTACTCGGACAGACATAGGCGCACAGCCCACACTCAATGCACGCGAAGAGATCAATACTTTGAGCCTCGCTCAATAACCCGTTCGCTGAGTATTCTCCCAACAGTGCCGGGACGAGATTCTGCGGGCAGACGTCGACGCAGTACCCGCACTTGACGCATGGCCTGGGGTTGCCATTGAGACTGGTCGTGGCGCGCTTGTATTTCACCCACGGCAAGCTGAGATACGCTCCCGTGAACGAGTCGCGGTCGAAGCCCGGTCCGGCAACGGGGAAGAGCTCATACTGGGCCTCCCGCAGCGCGATCACCGCCGGGGTCTCTCTCGTGATGGGAACTTCAAGATCGCCCTGAGCTTGCCCCCTCATGACGCTTCCCACCACGATCCGCCCGTTGCATTTCAGATTCTTCTCCAAGAGATTCGCGATAGGCGTGCCCACGCGAACCCGATAGTTCCCCGGCTCTTTGATCGCCGAGCCGGCTACGGAGACGACCCGCTCCACAAAGGGCTTGCCCTCAACAACAGCTTCATACGCCGCTACGCACTGCTGGACGTCTTGAACGACGCAGCCGACGTCCGTCGCATAGCCCCGCTGGGGCAAGAGCAACCCCAACAGCGTGCGGATGAGCACGGCGTCGTCGCCCTGGGGATACTTGGGGCGTAGTTGGTGAATGGTGCACCAATCGTAATATTCGAAGCGCTCGATCAGCTCTTCGTAGATTCTGGGCTTATTGTACCCAAGCCCAATATGCACTTGGACGTTGCCTAGGGCTTGACGCAGAATTTTTATGCCGTTTACGAACTTGTCGAACTCTTCGTACATGAGCTGATCGGTCGCTTCGCAGAACGGCTCGGTCTCCACAGCGTTAATGATCAAATACCGAATCTTCTCCGGGGTGGCGTAGGCAGAGTGATAGATCGTAGGGAAGCCTGCTTGTCCGCCTGAGGTGACCCCGGCTTCGTAGAGAATTTTTCCCAGCTCTTCAGGGGGAAGTTTTTCGTAGTTGGCCGGGCGGTCGAGCGTGACCCATTCATCTTTGCCGTCAGATTCGATGATGGCATAGAGGGTCTCGCCCCCCAGCGGGTGCGGGCGCTTCTCGAGCTTGGTGACCGTGCCGGAGATGCTCGCGTGGACGGGGGTCGAGGGCTTCTTTGGGTCCGGCTCATTGCGCCCGATGATCTGTCCCGTCTTGACGCGCTCGCCCTCTTTGACGACGGGAGCGACCTCGGCGGAAAAACCCTGACGCATAGGGATGAGGACCCGTTGGGGCAGCGGCGCGGCTTGTAAGCGCTTGCCGCGCGGCGTCCCCTCAAAGAGCCCAAAGTAGTGTCCGCCTTTGAACGTCTTGAGCGATCCTAAGACAGCCATTTAGCGTCGCTTCCTTTCTTCGGTCCAATAGGGCTTGCTGTACTCGTCCTTGCGGATTCTCCAAAAGTGCAGCGCCACTAGGAATATGAACGCCATGGGCAGCACGAAGACGTGAATGACGTACCAGCGCAAAAGCGAAGGCTGCCACAGGTCCGTCCCGCCCAACAATAGCTGTTTCACATACGGCCCGATGAACGGCGTGCCGTCGGCGATGTTGCTCGCGATCTTCGCGGCGTAATAGCCCAACTGATCCCACGGCAGAATGTACCCGCTGAACGCAAAGAGCACGGTGATCACGAAGAGCAAGACCCCGATGACCCAGTTGAATTCTCTTGGCTTCTGATACGACCCCGTGAAGAAGACCCTCAGCATATGGAAGAAGACGGCGAAGACCATCAATTCCGCAGCCCACTTGTGCAGGTTGCGCATGAACCTTCCCAAGGGGACCGCGTTGACGATCTCGCGGATCGAATCATATGCCCGCTCTGCTGAAGGGACGTAATAGAACATCAAGAAGACTCCGGTCAGGACGAGAATAAGAAAGAGCCAGGTGGCGATCACGCCCATCCAGAGCCAGTTATAGCTGAGTCTTGCCGATTCTTTGTGGATCTTGGCAGGGAGGATGTGCACGAAGAAGTTGCGGCGATTCATCGCTAAACGATCGGCTTCCGTCTGGGGAAGCCCCTCGCGCCGGAAGATCGAGAGCCAGACCCGCGAGCGCCGTATGCCCTGCAAGATCAACAAGAGCTTGTCCATCATGAGAACTTGATGTCACTCCCGTCGGGGATGGGGCCTTGGACGATGTGGCCGTCGGGGGTGAGATATTGGGTGTTGGGGACGATCTTGGCGTTGTCCACTTGGAGGCGGCCGTCGGGCGTCAGTTCGAGCTGATAGAACC
>CAZODX010000025.1:10313-12700 GCA_964578715.1 uncultured Thermotogae bacterium
CCCCAGCACCCTCCCGTCGCGGGCGAAGACGCTGCCGTGGCAGGGACAGCGCGCATGTACGACAGGGTACTCTTGACTGGGCGGCCCGAAGGGCTTATAGCTGCACCCCAGATGCGTACAGGTCATCGAGAGGGCCTGGAAGCCCACAGGGGTGCGGAATATAAAGACTCTTTTCGCTTCGATGGGCCGCATCTCGCCGACTTGAAAATCCCCCGGACGCCCCACGGTGAAGGTTGTCGTCGGCTCATAGGTCAATTGCGGCTTCAGATAATAAGGGACTCCCTGGGCGATACCGCCCAGCGCCAACGCGAGCGAGCCCCATCCCAGCCATCCGAAGAAGCGCCGTCGCGTCAGCGGAGAAGATACAACACTTGAATCTCTATCGGCCTCCATCACACACCTTCTCCTTGCTTTTATGCGCCGATTATAGCAAGGGCTCTCTGCCCTGTCAAACTTCTTGTTTACCATACGAGAAAGCTTGACCTCGTGCTATGATCTCGATCATGCCTAGGCCTGACATGTGTCATATGCCCGTCCGGGCTTTTTTTGATATGATTTTAATGTAACTTATGTTTACCGGGATCGTCACCGACACAGGAGAAGTCCTGCACGCCAGTTCAAGTCGTTTGACCGTGAGCACGCCTAAACTCTTTGGGGAGTTAGAGATCGGGCGGAGCATCGCGGTCAACGGGGCATGCCTGACCGTGATCGAGCTGAACCCCGTTGCTGAGAGCTTTTCTGCTGAACTCAGCCCCGAGACCATCGAGCGCACCAATCTGGGGCTGTTGCGCCGCGGGGATCTTGTGAACTTAGAGCTGCCCCTCAGATTTTCAGATCGCCTCGACGGGCATTTCGTGCTAGGGCACATTGACACAGTCGGCGAGCTCGTCTCAATTTCCCGCAAAGAGAAAGGGGCGGTCTTTCGGTTCAGAGTAGACCCTAAATACGCGCGTTATTTGATCGAGAAGGGCTCGATTGCGCTCGATGGAATCAGTCTCACGATCTTCAATATTGCTGACGGCGAGTTCGACGTCGCGATTATCCCTCACACGCTCGAACAAACCAATCTTCGCACGCGTCGTCCGGGGAATAAGATCAATATCGAATTTGACGTCTTGGGAAAGTACATAGAGAAGTTACTCCAAGACAAAGGAGGCCGCTGATGGGTTTTGCCAAAATCGAAGATGCTCTTGAGGCACTCAAGCGCGGTGAGATGATCGTCGTTGTGGATGATGAGGACCGCGAGAACGAGGGCGACGTGATGGTCGCTGCTCAGTTTGTCACCCCGGAGAAGATTAACTTCATGGCCAAAGAAGCCCGGGGGATTATCTGTGTTCCCATGACCGGGGAACGCTTGGACGAGCTGGGGATCAAGCTCATGGTGCAGACGGACTCTGGGGGCAAGGGCTGCGCGTTTACGGTCTCGGTGGACGCCCGTGAGGGGATCAGCACCGGGACGTCCGCGCATGATCGCGCCCAGACGATCAAGACGCTGATTGACCCCAAGACCAAGCCCTCGGACTTAGTCCAGCCGGGGCATGTCTTCCCGTTGCGCGCCCGCCCCGGCGGCGTCTTGCAGCGCGCCGGCCACACCGAAGCGAGCGTTGATCTCTGTAAATTAGCCGGGCTCTACCCTGCTGCTGTTATCTGCGAAGTGATGAACGAAGACGGCACGATGGCCCGGCTGCCCCACTTGGAAAAATTCGCGCAAAAACACAACCTGCTCATCATCAGCATTGCCGATCTCATTCGCTATCGTTACGAGCGCGAACGGCTGATCGAGAAGATCGCCTGGGCCAATCTCCCTACAGAATTTGGGGAGTTCACGATTCACGCGTACAAGAGCTTAGTCGATGGGAAAGAGCACATCGCGCTGGTCATGGGCGATGTCGCGGGGAAGGAGAACGTCTTAGTCCGGGTGCACTCGGAGTGTCTGACGGGAGACGTCTTCGGCTCGCTCAAGTGCGACTGCGGCGAGCAGCTGCGCCAAGCGTTGCGGCAGATCGCCGCCGAGGGCCTGGGGGTCTTCGTCTACTTGCGCCAAGAGGGGCGCGGCATCGGCTTGGGCAATAAGATCAAAGCATACCACCTCCAAGACAAGGGCCTAGACACCGTCGAAGCGAACCGTCAACTCGGCTTCAAAGAGGATCTGAGAGAGTACGGCATCGGCGTTCAAATTCTCAAAGACTTAGGGTTGAGCACAATTCGGATTCTCACGAACAACCCCAAAAAACTCGTGGGCATCGAAGCCTACGGCATTAAGATCGTTGAGCAGCTGCCCATCTTAGTGCCGCCCAATCCCCATAACTATCACTATCTGAAGACGAAGAAGGAGAAGCTGGGGCACCAGCTCGATGCGATCTTCGCGAACTTCATGAATGAGCCTT
>CAZODX010000026.1:0-926 GCA_964578715.1 uncultured Thermotogae bacterium
GAACTTATTCACGGCTTTCGCGAGTTTCTCACCCACGAGGGCTTCTTAGAAGTCCACACGCCCAAGATCGTCGCCTCGGGCACCGAAGGGGGCACGGAGCTCTTCCCCGTGCAGTACTTTGAAAGAACGGCGTACTTGGCGCAAAGCCCGCAATTTTACAAACAAATGCTCGTCGGGGCGGGGTTCGAGCGCGTCTTTGAAGTTGGGCCGGTCTATCGCGCCGAACCCCACAGCACGACGAGACATCTCAACGAATATATCAGTTTAGACATCGAGATGGGGTTCATCGAGAGCGAGCAGGATCTCTTAGCGCTAGAAGCGCGTCTGCTGCGGCATATCTTCGCGCGGGTGCAGGAGCGGTGCGCCAAAGAGTTAGCTATATATAACGTGACCGTGCCCCACGTCCCGGAGAAGATCCCCCAGATCACGCTGGCGCAGGCGCACGAGATCTTGCACAAACGCTTCCACAAGCGCACCAGCGGCGATCTTGACCCGGAATCCGAGCGCCTGCTCTGTCGCTATGCTCAAGAGGAGCTAGGCTGCGAGCTGCTCTTCGTCACGCATTATCCAAAAGAGAAGCGCCCCATGTATGCCATGCCCGATCCGGAGAACCCGGCGCTGACGCGCAGCTTCGACTTGCTCTACAAGGGCCTGGAGATCACGACGGGCGGCCAGCGTATCCATCAATATGAGCTGCTGGTGGAGAGCATCAAGAGTCGCGGGCTCGATCCGGAAAATTTTGCGTTCTATCTCGAAGTCTTCAAGTATGGGATGCCGCCGCACGGGGGCTTCGCCATTGGGGCGGAGCGTCTGACAATGCAACTCTTAAATCTCTCGAACGTGCGCGAAGCTTCGTTCTTCCCTAGAGATCGGACGAGATTGACGCCCTAGCACAAGGTGTGCTGGTGCCGAGGGAGGGAGTCGAA
>CAZODX010000026.1:936-12108 GCA_964578715.1 uncultured Thermotogae bacterium
CCGCGATACCAATTGCCCAGCTCAAACTCGACTCGCGCCTGCCAATATAGTCTCTCAGGTTCTGTGATCTTTCCGGCGACAATTTCAAGGTGTGCTGGTGCCGAGGGAGGGAGTCGAACCCTCACGGGGGTGAGCCCCACGGGATTTTGAGTCCCGCGCGTCTGCCAGTTCCGCCACCTCGGCCAGACTTCGTCTGGACTGTACGCCTTCACCAGCCTCTAGCTGACGAAGATGAAGACCACGCGCAGCGTGTCCAGACAAAGTATTATATCCGTCCAGATCGGCCCTGTCAATGACTGCCCTGCAAAAAAGTGTCAGAAATCGCGCCGCTTGATTTATAATTATGCCATGTGCTAGGATGCAGGTCGCATGGAATACGACCTGAGCGCGCTCGTGCAGCAGATTCGTTTAGCCTACGCCGAGCACTTGATGCGCTGCACCGACCTGCCTCCTGCGGAGATGGAAGATCTGTTGAGCTTAGACGGTGATCGCGATACCGCGCGGCGCTGGCTCGCCCTTGGCTATGTCAAGCGCCGCTACGACCCCAAGGAGGTGCAAGGCTTGCTCGTCTATCTCTTCAGTAACTATTATCCGTCTCCGATAGACGACCCTGCTAAGGGCAAGCTACTCAGGCAAGCTATCATGAGCAAACGAGTGAGGCTCAGTGAACTGACCATCGAGAAAATCAGCGGGACCAAGCTCGATTGGGCTGAAGTCTTCCAGCTTGTGGGGAAAGAATTTAACCCCACGCGGGTCAAGGAGCGCATTCTAGAGATCTACGAAGAACTGAAAGGAGCCGATCATGAACACCCCAAACGATGATTGGAATTGGTTTCGTGAGATGCTTGTGCCGTTGCGGGCGAGCGCGCGAGAGGGCGTGCATCCGTCCCGTGCGCTTTTACACGCGTACATCAAGGGGCGGCGGCTGCGCGATCTCTGGCGGGTGGGGGCGCGCTTGCTCGACCCCGATGACTGGACGCTGACAGAAGCCTCTCAACACATCTTGACGTGCCCGGCTTGTGCGCAGCAGGTGGCGCTCTTGCGTCGGCGTGAGCTCGAGCGCGCCACGCCGTGGCGCGAGCTGTGGGAGGGCTTGCCCAGCGCGATCCGTGCGCATGTTGCGGTTTATGTCATTGCTCTCTTCGTGCTGTTTGCTTTGAATGCTCTCGTCATGACGCTGGTGCCCGCCCCTACGGTCCTGCTGCCCTGTGCGTACGGGGCAGAGCCGGCGCAGCCGGTCAATCCCCACACGGCTGACAGAAATCTCAAGACCGAAGGGCTGAACAAGCCCGTCAAGGTGCCTCCCTCTCTCAGCGAGGGCCAGTGCGTGCCGGTGCCGGCGCCGCGTCCCCCGTGGCAGACATGGTGGGTCGGCTGGGTCTTTCTCCTCTGGACGATACTACTAGGGCTTCACGCGTTGTGGGACTGGCTGACAGGCCCAGAGCCGCGTCGCACCGTGACAGCGAGCACCGTACTGCGGAGCGTCGGGTTTGCCCCCATCTTCGTGTGAGATCATGCGCTGGGTACGATTTCTTGAGAACGGCCAAGCGTGGTGGGGCGAGCTCGTCGGCGACACCGTGCTCAGTCAGGGCCGGCGCCGCCAGCTCTCAGAGTTGAGATTGCTTCCCCCGGCCCAGCCCACCAAGATCGTCTGTGTCGGGGTCAACTATCGCGATCACGCTCAAGAAATGGGGCGAAAGCTTCCAGAGCGCCCCGCGCTCTTTTTGAAACCCCCTTCAGCGCTCATCGGTCCAGAAGAGACGATCTATCTCCCGAACTCCGAGCGGGTCGACTACGAGGGCGAACTTGCTGTAGTGATCAAAGAGCGTTGCAAGCACGTCAAGGCTGCAGAAGCGCACAGGGTCATCTGGGGCTACACGTGCTTTAACGATATCTCAGATCGCATCGCGCAGTCATGGGAGCTCAACTGGGTGCGCGCCAAGGGGTTCGACACCGCGGCGTGCTTGGGCCCGATCTTGGTCTCCCCCGATGAGCTGCCGTGGCCTCTCACCATCGAGACGCGCGTCAACGGAAGCGTGCGCCAGCATTCTGATACATCGCAGCTTATCTTCAGTGTGCCCCAGATTCTCGAGGAGATCACGAGCTTCATGACGTTGGAGCCGGGGGATATTATTGCCACGGGGACGCCCGCGGGGGTTGGCCCCTTAACTCCCGGCGACATCGTCGAAGTCGAGATCAGCGGGATCGGGGTGCTGCGCAATTTCGTAGCTCGCGCAGCCTAGCGAGCGCTTGCGCTACTTTGTCAAACTCTTCGAGAGAGAGGGTCTCACCGCGGCGCTGTGGGTCTATCTGCGCGTGCTGGAGAGCTTCGAGTACGAGCTCGTGGGGAAGTGCAAGCAGCGGGGAGCGCGTGAGCGCGTGCTTGATGGTCTTGCGTCGCAGGTTGAACGCGGCGCGCACAACCCGCACAAATAGCTCTTCGGGGGCACGAAATTTCGGATGTTCATAAAACTCTAAGCGCACCAGGGCAGAGTCGACCTCGGGCTTGGGGAAGAAAACATTGCGGGAGACCGAGAACAGCTTGTGCACCGCTGCGAAGCCCTGCACGAAGATCGTGATCGCGCTGGCATCGCGTGTGCCCGGCGTCGCGCAGAGCTTTTCCGCGACTTCTAACTGTACTAACAGCGTCGCGGATTTCAGAATCTTGTGGGCTTCGACGAGTTTCTCTAAGATCGGCGCGGTCACATTATAGGGTAAGTTACCGACGATAGCGAGCTTTTGCCCCGGCGCGACAGCGTGCAGATCGAAATCTAAAAAATCGTGCTGCACGACGACGACGTTCGCATACGGACGCAGATGCTCTGTGAGCAACGGGATCAGTCGGCTATCTATCTCGACGGCGATGACGCGCCCGGCGCGCTGCGCCAGCTCTTGAGTGAGCGTCCCAACTCCCGCGCCGATCTCGACGACCGTGTCTTCAGGGGAGAGCTGGGCCGCTTCTGCGATTTTTTTTAGAATATTTTCATCAACGAGAAAGTGCTGGCCCAGGCTCTTCTTCAGGCGAATCTTGTGCTGCGCTAAGATATCCCGAATATACGAGGGGCGTGTAAGAGACATACTGTCAGCGCCAGCGCGTTAAGATCTCTTCGCGCCCAAAGAGCTTGACGTTCAGCCCTAAGAGAGCTATATCGAGCACGATGAGAGCACCACAGAGCCCTCCCAAGAGCATAGGCTTGTCCAGCATCTGCTGGAAGATCAACAAGAACGCGGACATCAGGATGGGCAGCATCGCGAAGCTGCTCAGCAACTGCGCCGTGCGCACATCGCTCACGCGCGTCGCTATCGCCATCGAAGCCAGCGTCATGAACGTCGCCGCCAACGGGGCAAACAGCCCCAGCGTCATCAGCCAGATCGTGCCCAATTGCTCCCAGACAAGCGCGAGCACCCGTGCGGGGAGAAAGATCTGCACGACGATCACAAAGAGCCCAAACGCGACCCACGTGATCCCCACGGCAGGCAAGACCGACGCAAGCGTCTTAGCGAGAAAGAGCTCTCCGGTGCGCAGCGGCGTTGCCAGCAACGGCTCTAGGCTCTTCTGCTCTTTCTCGCTCATGATC
Source organism: uncultured Thermotogae bacterium (assembly GCA_964578715.1). Lineage (GTDB taxonomy): Bacteria > Bipolaricaulota > Bipolaricaulia > RBG-16-55-9 > DRXL01 > JANXCC01. The sequence goes on from CAZODX010000026.1 coordinate 4,515, forward strand.
GCGTAGATCGCTATCGAGTGCGGAATGACGAGCGGGAACATCAAGAAATACAAGAGCGGAACGAGAAAGAGCGTCGCGACGACCTCCGGCAACTTGTCAGGGGGGATAGCGCGAAGATCGCTGATAGAGAAGAGCTGGAAGAACGAAACCCCAAGCAGAATCAAGGGGATCGCGACGGTGCCGATCCAAACCGTCTTGCCCCCTTTGAACGCCTCGCGCCATTCTTTCAGCATTAAGACCCGCACGCGCTTGAGCGTCATCGTCTCTCCTCGGCGATCAGCTCAAGATAGACTTCCTCGAGCGAGCGGTCTTGCTCGCGCACGAACTGAATCTGCGCGCCAAGCTCGACCAATCTCTTAATTAATACGGGGTTCTGAGCCTCGGGGTCATCCAGCTGAATCAAGAGCTTTGTTCCGTCCAACTGCACATCGCGCACGAAGGGCAACTGCAAGTCTGTAAGGGCTATCGGCTCTTTAAGGTCTATGACGACGTGGCGGCCAAAGAGCTCGCGCTTGAGCTGTTGCGGGGAACCGACTTTGATAAGCCGTTGCTTGATCAGGCCGATGCGCGTGCAGAGCTGCTCGGCTTCGTAGAGATTATGCGTGCACAGAAAGATCGTGCGCTTCTGTGAAGCGAGCTGGGCGATGAAGTCGCGCACGGTCTTGGCAGATTCTGGATCAAGCCCCGACGTGGGTTCGTCGAGAAAGAGCACTTTGGGCTCGTGCAGGAGCGCCCGCGCGATGGCCAATTTCTGTTTCATGCCCTTAGAAAAAGTCCCCACGGGATCGAAGCGACGTTCCCACAATCCCAAAAGACGCAGATACTTTTCGATCTGAGCTTCGGTGTGGGGCAGATCGTACAGATCCGCGTAGAATTTGAGGTTGTGCCATGCCGAAAGTTTTTCGTAGAGTCCGGGGTGCTCCGTGAGAATCCCCACGAGAGGGCGCAGGCGCTGAGCGTCGTGAATGTCCACACCGGCGACGACCGCGCGCCCGCTGGTGGGTGCGAGCAACCCCGCGAGCATCCGCACAGTTGTGGTCTTCCCGGCGCCGTTGGGGCCTAAAAACCCAAATACCTCGCCTTCGGCAACTTCTAGAGAAAGACTCTCTACAGCGAGGCGATTCCCGAAGCGTCGCGTCAAATGCTCTGCGATGATCATGACGCTTTATGTCTGTGAGCCTCCCACTCCGAGCGCAGCAGCCCCATGACAAGAACATCGTAAAATCTTCCGTTATGGTAGCGAGCCTGACGTAAGATGCCCTCGCGCACGAAACCCGCCTTCTCGTAGGCCCGGATTCCCCTTTGATTATACTCATACACGTAGAGCCAGACGCGATGCATTCCCAAGGTCTCAAACGCGTAGTGGACCATCAAGCGCGTCGTTTCCGTGCCGTAGCCCTTGCCCCATTCTGTCTTGTCGCCAATCAAGATCCCGAACATACAATTGCGATTCTTCCAATCCAGGCGATGGAGCCCTGTCGTGCCGATGAGCTTATCGTTCGCTTTCAGGGCGATGCCCAAGATAATCTCTGTATCGCTCTTGGAGGCGCGCTCGATGAACTCCAGCTCAGTCTGAAGATTCTTCGGCGTGTACATTATTAAGTTGGCGATCACATCAGGGTCGTTGACCCAGGGGAGCAACGTTGGGGCATCGTCGCGTTCTAACGGACGGAGATAGATCTTCTCGCCCACGAGAAATGGGTTTCTCATGTCCTGCATTATAGCACAGGAGGACGAATCTTCACAGATCCAAGTCTTCTGGGGGAGACTAGAGAAACTCCACGATCAGCTCGCGAGCTTCGTCGGCGTGTTCTTCAGCGACGCGCACGTCAATCTGCCCTATAGGATAGGCCGAGCCTAAGTCATACCCGATGAAGGCTTCTATGTGAAACTCCTCAAGAAACGATTTGATCAAGCCCGCTTCGGTCATATCTTTAGCGACATAGACAGTCACGAGAGAGCCAGGAGGGGGAAGCTCTCCTTCAGGCAAGAGTTGCTCGACAAGCTCGACGCCGCAATCGGGACATTGCTGAATCCCAGCCTGATACTCATAGCGACACTGAGGGCAAAAGGGCATAGAGATCACTCCATATCTTGAAGGAATTTTCGAAAATAGATAATATCGCGGCGCTCTTCGTAGCCGAGCGCACGGAAGAGCTTAAGCGACGGCTCGTTGGGGGCTTCGACCAGCGCCGCAACAATGATAATCCCTTCGCGAACCAGGGCTTCTTCAACCCTCTCGACGAGCTGCCGCGCCACCCCGCGACGACGATATCGAGGGTCCACAGCAAGACGATTGACCCAGCCCTTGCGCCCGTCGTGGCTGCCAAAGGCCGTCCCGATGATCTGCCCGTCGGCTTCGGCGACGAACATCAAATGCCCCGAAGTCTGAAGCTGGCGCGAGATCGAAGAGAAACTGTCGCGCCCCTCCGGCTCGAACGGCAGCCCCGCGCGCTGCCACAGCGCGATCACCCTGTCGTAGTCCTCCGGGCGCATGGGGCGGATCTTCATGGGCGCACCTGCTCTAAAAAGCGCTCGATTTCTTGCGTGTAGAGGCGCTTGAGGGCCAGAGCCTCTTCCATAACGAGCTCGACTTTCTTGGAATCAAGCTCGACCCCGTAGGCATGGCGGAAGAAGTGCCGAAACGCCCTGAGCGAATCGAGGAGCTTGTAGCTCTCTTCTGACAGGAGCGCCGGGCGCACCCCGGGAATGGGAATCTTCATGCGCCACAGCAGCTCGCGATGATACCCTGCGCGCTCTGTCACGCGATTCTCAAAGAAGTCCGCCACGGCCTCAAAAAGATCCTCAAAAGCTGAGTAGAGATTGTGCAATTGATATCCCAGGCTCTCAAGATATGCTGGGTCATCGAGATGCGCTTGGCGCTCTTCGATCTTGGCAAAGACCCGGGCTATCTCTTGGCGGTGCGCCTCAAGCGACGCTTTCAAGAGGGCCCAGCGGGCTTCGTCCATCGGATTCCCTCCCGGATGATCTGGTCTTTGCGCGAGTATCTCTCAAGCTGCACGATATCCACATCGCGGGCGAGCCGATCCATCAGAAACGCTAAAGCCTTGAAGAAATCTTCGTCGCGCAACCCCACAAACGCGATGTCTACATCGGAGCTTGCGCTGAATCTCTCCGGCTGCGTCACCGAACCGAAGATATAGGCTTCCGTGAAGGGCACCTGCCGCGCAAGCTCTGCGAGCGCCTCAGAGACAGTACGCAGCAGGGCGCGGCGCTGCTGCTCACGGCGCTCTTGCTGCTGGGCTACAGCTTCCTCCCAGATGTGCATAGCAAACTTTGCGCTCATGACTTCTAGTATAGAATCATAGGGCTCCCAATGCAACGATGGCACGGCGTTAGGGCATCGAGTATGATTACAAAGTATGCGTGAGGAAGTCCAGTGGTGGCAAGAGGCCGGGCGCAGGGACTTGGCTATGGCGGATACAACAGGGATTTAAGACCTCAGGAGGCAGACGATGAGCATCATTCGCGATCCGACATTAGCCCCGCAGGGACAGAAAAAGATAGATTGGGTCCAGCGGCGTATGGGCTTGCTGAATAGAATTAAAGCTGAATTCGAGCGCGAACAGCCCTTCAGAAATCTCAGATTAGCCCTCAGCATTCACCTAGAAGCGAAGACAGCGTATCTTGCCCAGGTGCTGCGCGCCGGAGGCGCTCAGGTTGCCGTGACGGGGTGCAACCCCTTGAGCACCCAAGATGACGTCGCGGCGGCGCTCGCTGCTCAAGGCGATATTTTCGTAGCGGCTTGGCGCGGCGCTACCCCTCAAGAGTACGAATCGCACCTGAAAGCCGTCTTGCAGACCAAGCCCCATATTATCTTGGACGACGGCGGCGATCTCACCAAGCTCTTGCACGGCGAGCTCTCTCACTTAGCGAAAGATATTCTCGGCGGCACCGAAGAGACAACTACAGGGGTGCGGCGCTTAAAAGCCCTCGCCGCCCAGAAGAAGCTCTTATTCCCGATGTTCGCCGTCAACGACGCCCAGATGAAATTTCTCTTTGATAATCGCTACGGCACCGGGCAGTCCACCTGGGACGGCATCATGAGAACGACCAATCTCTCAATCGCCGGCAAGACCGTCGTGGTCGCAGGGTATGGATGGTGCGGCCGCGGGATAGCGATGCGCGCCAAGGGCCTCGGCGCCAACGTCATCGTCACCGAAGTCAACCCCGTGCGCGCCATAGAAGCCGTCATGGACGGCTTTCGCGTCATGAAGATGGTCGAAGCTGCTCCCCTGGGCGATATCTTCGTCACCGCGACGGGATGCAAAGATATCATCACCGAAGAGTCTTTGAAAGTCATGAAGGACGGCGCGATCTTAGCGAACGCCGGGCATTTTGACGTAGAAATCAGCAAGCCCGACTTAGAGAAGCTCTCGGTCTCTCGCCGGGTCATTCGGCCCAATGTCGAAGAGTTTGAGCTCCACGATGGCCGCCGGCTCTATCTGTTGGCCGAGGGCCGTCTTGTGAACTTAGCTGCCGGCGACGGCCACCCCGTCGAGATCATGGATTTATCGTTTGCTTTACAAGCCCTCACGCTCGCCCATATCGCCAAACACCACGCGGAGCTGAAGCCGGGCTTATACCCCGTCCCCGCGGAGATAGACCAACGCGTGGCTCTGCTGAAACTCGAGACGATGGGCATCGCTATAGATAGACTCACCCCGGAGCAGCGAGCCTACCTTGAAAGAGCACACTAAACTGAGTATACTAATCCGAATTTCTCACGAACCGGGAGGTCGGATCTTTTCCCAATGACGAATACACAGACGCAGACGGTGCCAAAGCCACGATTGCCCAAGATCTTGCCCGATGGGAAGATCCACGCCATCGGGCGCCGGAAAGAGTCGGTCGCACGAGTCTTTCTCAAACCCAACGGCGAAGGCAAGGTGATCGTCAACGGTCAGCCTGCGGAGCAGTATTTCGCGGCGGACGGCTACATCAAGGACCGCATCACGCAAGTCATCCTCAAGCCCTTTGTCGTGACGGGCACGATGAATCGCTACGACGTGATCGCGACCTGTCGTGGCGGGGGCTTTACGGGGCAGATGGAAGCGATTCGGCTGGGGATCGCGCGGGCGCTCTTGGCGGTCAACCCCGATTACAAGACGGCCCTGCGCAAGGAAGGGCTGCTGACGCGCGATCCGCGCATGGTCGAGCGCAAGAAGTACGGCTTTCATAAAGCGCGGCGCGGCCAGCAGTTCAGCAAGCGCTAAAGGGCTTGGCCTGCACCGTTTACCGTGCTGCCCTGGGGCAGCACACTGAGAAGGAGGTTCTATGAAACCAGGAATCCATCCGGAGCTGAAGCGCGTGGTCATCCGCTGCGCCTGCGGTGCGGAGTTTGAAACCCTCTCCACCGTCGAGAATCTCCATGTCGATATCTGCTCCCAGTGCCATCCGTTCTTCACCGGTGAGGAGAAGCTGGTGGACACGGAGGGGCGGGTGCAGCAGTTTGAGCGCCGCTACGGCATAAAGAAGAAATAAGCGATGCGCTTTGAGACCAAGGCCGTTCGCGCAGGGTTTCACGTTGATCCGGTCACCGGGGCGATTGTGCCGCCGGTGCACCAAGGGGCAACGTTTGCTCAAGAAGAGCCGGGTGTCCACAAGGGCTACCCCTATGGACGGACCGCGAACCCCACCCGGTCTCTCCTAGAGAAAGCTATTGCAGAACTTGAGGGCGGCCAGTACGGATTGGCCTTCGCCTCAGGGCTCGCCGCCGAAGACGCCATCGTGCATCTCTTAAAACCCGGCGATCACGTGCTCTGCTGCGACGACGTCTACGGGGGAACGTATAGACTCTTTGAACAGGTGCGCCGTCACTACGGCATAGAGTTCAGCTACTTCGACACAACTGCGACTAAGATCGAACTCCAGAAGAACACCAAGCTCATCTGGCTCGAATCCCCAACGAACCCGCTCTTGAAGATCGCCGACATCGCAGCGATCGCGCGCCAGAAGAGAGACGCCCTGCTCGTCGTTGATAATACCTTTGCGACGCCGTATCTGCAGCGCCCCTTGGAACTTGGTGCGGATATTATCATCCATAGCTCGACGAAGTATCTCAGCGGCCACGGCGACGTCATCGGCGGGCTGATCGTCACCTCTAACGCTGAAGTCTACGAGAGGCTCAAATTCTTGCAGAACGCCCTGGGAGCTGTGCCCGGCCCTATGGACTGCTGGCTCGTCTTGCGGGGCTTGAAGACCTTGGCGCTGCGCATGAGGGCGCACTCAGAGAACGCCCAAGCTCTTGCAGAGTTCTTGAGCACCCACAGAAAAGTCGAGCGCGTCTATTATCCGGGGTTGCCCAGCCATCCTGGACATGAGATCGCCAAGCGCCAAATGCACGGACTCTATAGCGGGATGCTCAGCTTCGAGCTGCGGGGCGACGTCAAAAAGTTCGTCCAATCGACCAAGCTCTTCACGCTCGCCGAAAACTTGGGCACGGTCGACTCTCTCACGACCCATCCCGCCACGATGACGCACGCGTCCATCCCCCCACAAGAGCGCGCGCGGCGCGGCATCAAAGAGAACTTAGTAAGACTCTCCGTGGGCATCGAGCACGTCCAAGACTTGATCGAAGATCTCCAACAAGCGCTCGAATGTGCGTAGGCTATGCGTGTCGCAGAGAATCTCTTAGAGTTGATCGGACAGACGCCGATGGTCGCGCTCCATCGCATCAATCCCGTCAAGGGCGTGCGGTTGCTCGCGAAATTAGAGTATTTTAATCCTGGCGGCTCGGTCAAAGACCGCATCGGGATTTCTATGATCGAAGCGGCCGAGCGCGACGGCAAGCTCAAGCCCGGCGACTGGATCGTCGAGCCCACAAGCGGCAACACCGGCGTGGGCCTGTGCATCGCGGCGATCCTGAAGGGCTATAGGGTTGTCTTCACCATGCCCGACAAAGTCAGCCCAGAGAAGATCGATCTCTTGAAAGCGTATGGCGCCGAAGTCGTCATCTGTCCGACGGCCGTCGCCCCTGATGACCCGCGCAGCTATTATTCTGTAGCGAAGCAGATTGCCAAAGAGCGCCCGGCCTTTTTGCCCAATCAGTATGAGAATGTAGCCAATCGCGAGGCGCACTATCGCACGACCGGCCCGGAGATCTGGGAGCAGACCGACGGAAAGCTCGACGCGTTCGTCGCGGGGATCGGCACCGGCGGCACGATCAGCGGCACCGGAAAATTCTTAAAAGAGCGCAATCCCCGTATCAAAATTATTGGGGCCGACCCCGAAGGCTCGATGATCTATTCGGAATTCTATAAGCTCCCGCACGACGTCCATACATATCTCATCGAAGGGATCGGCGAAGATATTATCCCCAAGACGCTCGATTTTTCTGTAATAGACGAGATCATCCGCGTCACCGATAAAGAAGCCTATCAGATGGCACGGGAGCTCGCGAAGAAAGAAGCGATCTTGACGGGCAGCTCCGGTGGTGCAGCACTGGTGGCAGCCCTCAAGTATGCCGAGAAGGTCCAGCAGGGGACGATTGTCGTGCTCATCCCCGACACGGGGCGTCAGTATTTGAGCAAAGTCTATTCTGAGTCATGGCTCCGCAAGCACGGGCTGCTCT
>CAZODX010000027.1:0-9800 GCA_964578715.1 uncultured Thermotogae bacterium
CAGCCCGCTTTTTTGTTGATCTCTTTGATCTCGGTCATGACCCACTCTTTGTCTAAGATCGAGCCCCAGGTGCCCACAAGAATCTGCAAGAACGGCGCGAACGGCTCCTTTAGGTGAAAGACGGCGTTGCCGTCCTCGACTTCGACGGTCGCCTTGACGCGCCGGCACACTTCTTGAAGCCCTTCGGGGCTGACGTCGTCTATAGACTTAATCTGACCGGGGTCGGTGCCGTGGAGTTCTTGTTCGACTTGTCGTGCTAGATCTAAGATCGAAGAGACGCCAAGCAGGGGTTCGAGCAGGAGCCATTGAGGGCCGCCGGCGCGGTCTTGGAGCATCCCGCGCTCAAAAGAGTACTCGACGTCTTCGGGGGTGAGCACGCCGCTGCCGGGGATAATATTCCCAGAAGCGTCCTTGACCGGCCCGTAGTGAAACTTCACGCCCTGGCGAATGGGGAAGACATAGGTGCGCCCGCCGTCTCTAATAAGCCCGTTCTCTAAGCTGGGGACTGCTGTCGCGAGCCAGGGCACGAACTTATCCGGGTGCGGGCCATCGAAAAATATCAGCGTCTCGTAGATATTGAAGATAATGCTGCCAGACCCAGTATCGTACGCTGCCGCAGGGTCGAGCGTGTCTATGAAGTCGCCGATCCCAACGACGACGTATGTATCAGGGTTTTTGACTTCCGGTCTGGGCTTTGGAGGCATGCTCACTGGGGGAGGCTGCGGCTCTTGGGGCGGCTGAGCGGTCTGTTGTGGGGGTTGAGGCTCCGGGGGCTTGGTTGTCGTCTCTGGGGGTTGGGGAGCGGTCTCGGCTGGGGAAGGTGTCGATGCTCTCTGTCCACAGCCGGACAGCATGAGCGCGAAGATACAGATACTCATTCCAACAATCAACCACGATCGCTTCATAGAATCCTCCCTTAGCTTGCTCAAAGCTTTATTGTAAATCAAAATCTTCTCAATTTCCAAAGCAGCCCGTCTTCGTTTATACTAGAGAAGGTGATCGCTATGCGCCGACTCGCTGCGCTCATAACGATAAGCGTCTTCGGATTTGTGGGGGCAGCCCAGCAGCCAGGACAGCCGATCCCAGAAGGGATCATCGTCCAGCCCGCTCAGACCCCTTTGGCCGTTCAGCTCGGCTTAGATAGAGTCTCCTACGCTCCCGGCGACAAGCTGCGCTTGACCATCGCGCTCAATCACGATGCGTACGTGTATATTTATAACATTACCCCTGAGCGCCGCGTCAATCTCTTGTTCCCCAACGCCTATCAGCCTGTCAATTTTTTGCAGGCCGGTGTGCACACGATCCCCAATCAGCGCTATAGTCTGGTGATCTCGCCACCCACGGGCTTTGAGTGCATTCAGGTCTTGGCGTTGGCTGCGCCACTGCCGCTGGAGCAGCTCGTCCCAGAAGGGAAATTCTCCCCCCAGAACCCGTTTCCGTTGTTGAGCCAAAAGCCCCAGGAGTTCAAAGCTTTCATGCAGAGCCTGATCGTCGGCGCAGTGAGCGCGACGGGCTGGGCTGCCGCCTGGACGTGCTTTCAGATTGTTCAACCCCAGGCGCGCCTGCGCGTCGTCTCCTCTCCCACAGGGGCGCTCGTCTCCATCAACGGCATCGTTATGGGCCAAACCCCATTAGAGATATCGCTTGCTCCGGGACGCTATCGCGTCGTGCTCTCGCGCTTTGGCTACGACGAATGGGCTCAGACTGTGGAGCTCAAGCAGGGCTCTGAGATCACCTTGGAAGCGCAGTTATCCGTCAGCCCGTTCTTCAGGCCCTTGGGACGCACGGCGCGGCTGCGCATCGTTTCTGATCCCGAAGACGCCGACGTCTTCATCAACAACGCGTATGCGGGAAGAACCCCGCTCAGTCTTGAAATCAGCCCGGGACGCTATCGCGTCGTCGTCACGAAAGCAAACTATGAGAGCTGGGCTCAAACGCTTGAGCTCAAGGGCGACTCCGATATCACTCTCGAAGCGACGCTGAAGTCACTAGGTGCAGAGCTGTCTCCGCTGCCAGCGCCGCCGACTCTGCCCCCTTCACCCCCGGCACCGATATCGCCAGTACTTCCTAAGCCCACCGTGCTGCTAGGTCTCAACGGGGGCCTAAACGCCGCCCAAATCCCCAGCGCAGGATTCGATTGCGGATTTGTGATCTCTCCGATGGCCAACGTTGTGGGCTTTGGGGTCTCACTGACAATGACCGGCGAAGACGTCCCGCCCTATGAGGACGTCGGGAGCCCTATAGATCTCGGCCCAACGATGACCTATCGTGAGGGCCCGGAGACCGAATTTTACGGAAAGCTCTCTCTCGCACTGCTTGGTGGGCTTGGGGTTGACCTTGCGGGCGGGCTGGCCATTCAGAGAGAAGCCCATATCGCGCTGCCCTTGCTCCCGTCGGGCCTGAGCGCGCTTGATGTCGTCGTCAAACCCAATGGCTATCAGACAGAGAAATATTATTTGACGTGGCTTCTTGGGCTGAGCCTGCGCTCGGAGAGCCTTGTGCTCAGTGTGGGGATGCATAATCGCCGTGGTTGGGTCATCGGGGTAGGAGTTCTCTTCTAATGAAGAAAAGCCAGAATATCTTCGCGTTCGTGGGCGACGCGTACCTGCGCGAGCGCGCGGCGAGAAGGCTCATCGCGCAGCTGCAGCAACAGCGCGCGTACGCGCTCATCTTTGTAGAAGGGCGCGAGCTGACCAGCGCTCGCCTCAGAGAGCACATTGGGGGAATGTCGCTCTTTGATGACGCCAAGGTTCTCTATGTGCGCCGTGCTGACGAGCTCCCCGAGCCGGAAGAGCTTGCAGAACGAATCACAAGAGGGCTCCCCCAAAACATTGTGCTCATTCTAGAGGCCGACAAGCTCGAGAAACGCTCCAAGCTCTATAAAGCTCTCGAGCAGCACGGGTCTCTTGAAGAGCTGCCTACCCCTGATCGGCGCAGCTTGCCGACTCTTGCCCGAGAACTCTTAGCGGAGCACAACGTCAAGCTGACCCCCGCGGCGCTGAAATATCTCTTGGCGACCGTAGAACCAGATCCAGGGCGCATCGCCAGGGAGATCGAGAAGCTCGCGTGCTACAGCATAGATAGAGAGCTCGACGTTGCAGAACTGAGAGAGTTGCTCTTTGGTGACCAAAGCGAGAGCGTCTTAAAATTCTTAGATCTTCTCAGCGAGCGCAGCCCTCAGAGTCTCAAATACTTACGAGAGCTTCTGCGAGCTGGCGAAGACCCCAATAAGATCTTCTTCATGCTGGCCATACAAGTCCGCACATTGCTGGCCGTCAAATCTTTGGCCGCCCAAAAGAGATCGAGCGAGGAGATCGCCAAGGAGCTGGGGAAGCCCCCTTGGATGATTGCCAAGCACAAAGCGATGGCGCAGCGCTTCTCCGAGCCCGAGCTTATCGGGTTCTTGCACAGACTTCACGAGGAGGACGTCAATATTAAGACCGGGGAACGTGCTCCTGAAGAGGCGCTCTTCGATCTGACTCTTGCGATAGCTCAGCCCTTGACTTGAGCGGTCAGCCCGCGCCGCCGCCACATGAGCAGAATTGGGCTGGCAATAAAGATCGACGAATAGGTGCCCACAATCACGCCGATTATCAATACAAGCGCGAAGTCGCGTAGCACCGGCCCGCCGAAAAGATACAATACTAACACAGCAAGCAGCGTTGTCAACGACGTCAAGATCGTGCGGCTCAGCACTTGGTTGAGCGCATCGTTGATGACCTTGAGGAGCGGCTCGCGCTGATGCTTTCGAAGGTTCTCGCGAATCCGGTCGAAGACGACCACTGTGTCTGTCAACGAATACCCGGCAATCGTCAAGAGCGCCGTGATGATGAGCAAAGTGAACTCCATTCCCAAGGCCCACGACAGCCCCAGCACGGAGAAGACGTCATGGAAAGTCGCGATAGCCGCTGCGACGCCGAACTTAAAATCGAAGCGAAACGCGATGTAGACCAAGAACCCCAACGTGGAGAAGATCACGGCCCAGATGGCTTTATCACGGAGTTCTCTCCCGATGGTTGGGCCGATGAACTCGGTGCTGATGACCTTAGGCTTGCTGTCAGCGAAAGACTTTTCAAATAGGGCTTGGATGCGTGCGGAGACCTGCTCGCCCTCTTCGGAGAGCTTCGTGCGGATCGTGAGCTGATTGGTGCCCTTGATGTCTTGGATCTGGGCGTCGCTGAAGCCGTTTTGGGCCAGTAGCGTGCGGGCCTGGTCGATGGGGACGGCTTGCTCAAAGTCTATGATGAGAGCCGTGCCGCCTGTGAATTCGAGCCCCATCTTGGCGTTTCCCGTCCAGATCTGCACAAATGCGAAGATCCCCAACAGCACCAGCACGGTGGAGAACCCCAGCGCTATGTAGCGCTTGCCCATAAAATCAATATGGGTCTCTTGGGGCAGGATGGAGAAGAACCGTACTGTCGGCTGTGTGAGCGATGTAGAGACGCTCTTGGCGTTTTTCATAGAAGATCTCTCCCTAGATACTGAGTCGTTCGACCTTGCGCATCTTCACGAACTCGAAGACCAAGCGGGTCCCGATGAGCACCGTAAAGAGATTGATGATGATGCCCAAGCTGAGCGTCGTAGCAAAGCCGCGGATTGGGCCGGTCCCGAAGATAAAGAGAAAGAGTGCGGTGATGAGCGTGGTGACGTGCGAGTCCCAGATGGTCGCCAACGCGCGATGATACCCGGCGTCGATGGCCGCACGGGCGACCTTGCCGAGACGGAGCTCTTCTCTCATGCGCTCGAATATCAAGACGTTGGAGTCGACACCAACGCCAATTAACAGAATCAACCCAGCGATGCCTGGCAGGGTCAGCGTCGCTTTCAAGCCCGCCAGTGCCCCAATTACTACTAACAGATTGAGCAACTGTGTGAAGACCGCAATAAACCCGCTGAGCCGATAATAGAGCACCATGAAGACCAAGACGACGATCCCGGCGATCCAACTCGCCGTGATCCCCTTCTCGATGGAATCTCTCCCCAGCGACGGTCCTACAATGCTCTCTTGAATGATCTTCAGTTCGGTGGGGAGGGCGCCGGCGCTCAAGATCGCCGCGAGCAAGCGCGCCTCGTCAGCGGTGAAGCTCCCCATGATCACGGACCGATCAACCTTGGGCTGGCGGCGCGCCGTCTCGTACAAGCTCTTCGCGATCTGCGGGGCGCTGTAGACAACGCGGTCGAGCACGGCAGCAATGCGATCCGATTCGGGTTTGAGCTGCAAGATCACATCGCGCCACTGGTGCGCCCCGGTATCGTTGAACGTCAGCTCGATATAGATGGGCGACAGACCGCTGCCTGGTTGGCTGAAGCGCACCAAGGCTTTACTGAGGACTGCCCCAGTCATGAGCGGTTCTTTCTTGACGATATACGCTTGGCATTTCTCTTTGAGCTCGGGCTTGGCGCACTCGTAGCCCATCAGGACTTCTTCGTCCAGCTCTTCGGTGAACGTATCTCCAGGGGGGCCTTCTTTGACGACTTTGCGAAATTCTAGCAGTGCCGTGCTGCCCACGAGCTGGCGGGCTTGCTCCGGGTCGGTCGTGCCCGGAAGCTGCACGACGATTCTCGTGTCCCCAGCCTGAGTGATGGTGGGCTCGGTCACCCCCAGCGCGTTGATGCGGGTCTCCAAGACACTGATAGACCGGTCCATAATTTGTTGACGGTCATTCGGGGATGTGCCCGGAGGGATTTGAGCTTCCAGCGTGATGGTGACGCCGCCGCACAGATCCAACCCTAAGCGAATCTCGCGGATCGTGCACGGGCGCTCTTGCGGAGGCTGCCACGGCGCAAAGATTAATAACACGGACGCGATGATCGCAATGACTATAAGAGCAAGCCGTCCCCAGTTCATCAGCACTTCCGGTCTCATGCGGATTTCTCCTTCTGCGTGATGCTCTCTTTCAGCACGCGCATAGTTGTTCCCTCGTCATTGACTTGTAGGGTGACGTAATCTTTTTCGATCTTGACGATCTTGCCATAGATTCCTCCGATGGTGACGACCTCATCGCCGCGGCGCAGGCTCTCGATGAGGGCTTGGTGCTCTTGCTGGCGCTTGCGTTGTGGGCGCACTAAAAAGAAATAAAAGAAGACCATCATGAGCGCCAGCATGATGATCAAGGTGATCCAGCTCTCGCCCGCGGAAGGCTGTGGTTGCGCTTGTGCCCACAAAATACTCATAATAGATAACAAATCCATGGCCTGGATTTCTGTCATTATATCATAGACGGGCGGTCGATGCTACTGCACCTTGGAGGTGACGATCCCCATTTGTTTTTGGTACTTGCCCTTGCGGTCGGCGTAGGAGACCTCGCAGACCTCGTGGGCTTCGAGAAAGATCATTTGGGCGATGCCCTCGTTGGCGTAGATTTTCGCGGGCAGCGGGGAGGTGTTGGAGATCTCGATGACGAGCTGCCCTTCCCATTCGGGCTCGGCAGGGGTTATATTGACGATAATACCACAGCGGGCATAGGTGCTTTTCCCAAGACATAAAGCCAAAATATTTCTGGGGATGCGGAAGTACTCTACCGAACGCCCCAGCGCAAACGAATTGGGCGGAATGACACAGACCTCCCCACGATAGTCCACAAAGGAGTGCTCATTAAAATTCTTTGGGTCGACGATGACGGGTTGGCCGGTCGCAAACAGATCGGGGTTGACGCTCGTGAAGATCTTAAATTCGTCAGCGATGCGGATATCATAGCCGTAGCTGGACAGCCCGTAGGAGATCACACCCTTGCTGATCTGATTCTCTACGAACGGCTCGATCATCTTGTGTTTGATGGCCATCTCGCGAATCCAGCGGTCGTTCTTCACCATAGGAGAACCTCCACTCCCCACAGAATATTAAATTATTGCCCGTTGGCTTGCAAACGCTCAGCAAATCGGCTACAGTAAGTCTACCGAATAGGAGGTGATACTCCCATGGCTGGACATTCCAAGTGGGCCAATATCAAATATCGCAAGGAGAAGCAGGACGCAGTCAAGATGAAGATCTTCTCTAAGCTCTCTAAGGAGATCACCTTGGCGGCCAAGGCCGGAGGGCCAGACCCCCAAAAGAATATCGCCTTGGCCAATGCCATTGAGCGTGCGCGCGAGGCCAATGTCCCAAAGGAGAACATTGAGCGCGCGATCAAGCGCGCCACGGGGGAGCTGCCCGGCACCCAATACGAAGAGGTCTTTTACGAAGGCTACGGCCCCTATGGGGTCGCGGTGTTGGTGCGTGTCGTCACGGATAATAAGAACCGAGCCGTCTCGGAGATCCGCCATATCTTTGAAGAGTACGGTGGGAGCTTAGGGGGATCCGTGGCGTGGATCTTTGAGCGGCGCGGGGTCATCGCGCTCGACAAGGCCAAGATCCAGCAAGACAAAGACGAGCTGTTGATGAACGTCATTGATCTAGGGGCTGAAGATATTCAAGAGAAGGATGGCGAGATTGAGATCTATTGCGAGCCATCGGCACTGAAAGCCGTGCGCGAGGGCTTACAGAAGCTGGGGGTGCCGGTGGAGCGGGCGGAGGTCTCTCTCGTCCCTAAGAACACGGTGCACTTAGAGGGGCGCGAGGCGGAGAGAGTACTCAAGTTCATGGAAGCGCTCGACGAACAAGAGGACGTCCAGGAGGCCTACGCGAACTTTGATATTCCAGACGAGATTTTGGAGAGCGTCGGCTCGTGATTTCACAGCCCCTGGGGTCATGCCCTATAATGAAGCTCGGAATCTTTGGGAATAGGGGGGAAGTATCATGCGTCGCTGGGTTTGGGTAGTTGTGCTGGGGGTGGTGGTGGGTTTAGTTGGGGAGGCCGAGGCGCAGACGGTGGGCGTCGGCGTGAGGATCCCCGTGGAGTTGATGTCTGTCACGGTAGCGAGCATGACCGATAACTGGGAGGTCTTTGGGCGCTTGGGTGTGGGGGCGTTTGCGCTCGAGCTGGGGTTTTTCTTCCCTTTGGTACCCTTGATAGTGAGTGCCCATGCCACGTGGGTCGTCTCGGATCTATCAGAGAGATCTTTATTTTTCATTGGGGTTGGGGGATACCGTATCTTCATTGGCTCAGAGACGTTCACGGGGTTTGACGCCAAAGTCGGTTTAGAATGGGCATTTTCTGATATCCCCCTCCGTGCTGTCGTTGAGGCGGGCTGGCAGTCGTCGGTGGAGATCCCACTTACAGGAGCAGGGGGGGCATTTGTCAGCTTAGGGATGCGGTGGGATTGGCCAACCCTCTCGCCGTGAGAGCGCTCTATGAAAAATCTTTGGGTTGTGTTGGCTGTTCTCGTTCTCGTTGCAGAGCCATGCGTGGCGCAGCCGTTAGGGGTTGGCGTCAAAGTCCCGTTACAAGCGTTCGTCTTTGTCGGCTTGACTGAGCACTTTGCCGTCGAGGTGGGGTTGCCCATCGGGTTGAGTCTTGGGGGATTAGCGGCCGTCGCAGATGTGAAGCTCTTCTTCGGGGCGTATGAGATTATCAATCTCTTCTGGAGGCCGTTTGTGGGGGCGGGGGCGTCAGCTGGAGTGCACTCCCAAGGGGAGCTGCTCATCATCGAAGCGACGTTTCAAGGGATCGTTGGGGTAGAAGTCCCCATCCCGCAGACGAGTCTCTTTGCGTTTGCTGAGGCGTGGTTATTAGCAGGGCGTCCCTTGCCCGGGATCTTCGCCCTTGGGGTTCGCTATGAATTCTAGGGTGACGCGATCTCGCTGAGGAGTTTCAGCACTTTATCTTCGATCATATCCCGGACTTTTCTGTAAAATTCTAGGCCGCGCCCGATGGGGTCGGGGATTTCCCAGTTCTCGCTCACCCCGCGAAAGTTCGCGGGGCATATATCGGAGTCCAGACATCCCATGGCGATCACGTAGTCGTAGTCTAGAAGATCTTCGGGGGAGAAGCCCTTCGAATACTGTCCGGAGATATCGATGCCCTTCTCGCGCATCACGGTGATGGCGTCGGGATGGACATAGCCGGCGGGGTGGGTGCCCGCGCTGCGGATCTCAACGTCTAAGCCCAGGCGCTGCGCGTGATAGCGCGCGAAGCCCTCGGCCATCTGGCTGCGACAAGAGTTGCCTACACAGATAAAGATAATGCTCTTGCGCTTGGTGTTCATCGTGTCCTTCACGTCCTCTCTGGGGGCAGCCCGTGCTTCTTGCGCTCCGTGCGCCCTGTGACCATATAGATTGTGCGTTCGGAGATATTCACGGCATGATCGCCCACGCGCTCCAAATCCCGAATGGACCACAAGACGGGGATGACGTCGTCTACGAACTCTTTGGCTTCTTGAGGGGAGTGCGCCTCACGGGCAAGCTCGAGCAGTTTCGCCAGCACCTTGCGACGCAGGTGCCAGCACCGCTCGTCCATAGTATCGTCGCGTTGGATGATCTCTTGGGCACGTGCCGTGTCTTTCGTCACAAAAGCCTCCACGGCATCGCGCAGCATCTCGCGGGCGAACTCACCCAGAGCGGTCAGCTCTTCCTTGGGCAGCAGCACGAAGACCCCCACGTCCATGCCGTACTGCCCCACGTTGACGGCGAGATCGGCGGCCCGCTCTAAGTCCGTGATGATCTTAAAGACGCTGGTGATCAGGCGGAGATCAATGGCCACGGGCTGCTGCAGGGCTAATAGATCCATACACTCTTTCTCGATAGCCAAGTTGAGCTCGTCGACTTGGTCGTCCCAGGCGTCGAGGCTCTCGGCCAGGGCCCGATCATGCTCGCGCAGGGCTTTCAGTCCCAGATCGATCCCCTCGATGACTTTCGCTCCCATCTCCCGGACGGAGAGCGTCAATCGCTCTAACTGTTGCTTATAGCTTTCGCGCACCATATA
>CAZODX010000027.1:9900-11840 GCA_964578715.1 uncultured Thermotogae bacterium
ATAGGTCTCAGGAACCCTCGATAGGCCAGATACGGGAATTTCATGGGAGTGCAGGGAAGATATAGACAAGCTCCTCTTCGTGCTCATGGAGTGGACCACGCAAGATGAGAGCGTCGGGATGCCCTTGGGCCTTTGCAGCTTCCCAAACTTCCTTAGCACTGCTCCCAACTGCGATCACTCGATGCTCTGCTACAGCGACCCACCGTCCTAGCTGTTGGGTGATCTCCCGATCTAAAGACTGATCCAGTATGGGTTGAAGGACGCGCATCATGTCACCTCGTGGTTTATTATGCGCCATGCAGGCCTCTGGGGCAAGTTCGCCATTACCCAAATTTGCCCGTGATGTAATCTTCGGTCTCCTTCTTGTCGGGATTTTCGAAGATCTTCTTGGTCGGTCCGTACTCGATCAAGCGCCCCAGATACAGAAACGCCGTGAAATCCGAGACGCGCGCCGCTTGCTGCATGTTGTGGGTCACGATCACCACGGTGTAGGTCTCTTTCAGGTCGAGCATTAAGTCCTCGATCTTGGCTGTAGCGATGGGGTCCAAAGCTGAGCAGGGCTCGTCCATCAAGATCACTTCGGGCTCGATGGCCAGCGTGCGCGCGATGCAGAGTCTCTGTTGTTGGCCTCCGGAGAGATCGTAGCCGCTCTTTGTGTGTAGGTAGTCTTTGACTTCGTCCCACAGGGCGGCCTGGCGCAGGGCGCGCTCGACGTGCTCGTCTAAGTTGCCCGTAAAGCCGTTGATGCGCAGCCCAAACGCGACGTTCTCGTAAATAGACTTTGGGAAGGGATTGGGCTTCTGAAAGACCATTCCGATTCTTCTGCGCACTTCGACGGGGTCTACGTCGGGGTCATAGATATTCTTGCCGTGATAGAGAATCTCTCCGCTGAGGCGCACCCCAGGGATGAGATCGTTCATGCGATTGAAACAGCGAATGAGCGTGCTCTTGCCGCACCCTGAGGGCCCAATAATTGCCGTGATCTTGTGCTTGGGGATGTCGAGCGTAATAGAATCTAACGCTTGCTGTTGGCCGTACCACAAGCTGAGCCGGCGCGTCTGCAAGATCGGCTCCCCCGCAGGGGTGAAGTCGTCTTGAGAGAACCGGGCCTCAACGCGGCGCTGGATGACGGCTGATCCCTCCATGAGCTACCACCTCCTCTGGAATTTGATCCGTAAGAAGATCGCCAGACCGTTCATAGCTAAGAGAATCGCCAGGAGCACGACGATCGCCGCCGCGGCGATGCTCGCAAAGCCATCTTTCGCTTCGCCGATCCACGTAAAGATCTGAATCGGGACGACCGTGAAATAGTTCCACAATCCGGGGATGAACGTCAAGTACTGAAACGCGCCGAGCAGAATAAGCAAGGCGGCTTCGCCCATAGCGCGCGAGAGCGCGATGATCAGCCCCGTCAGGATGCCGGGCAGCGCATAGGGCAGGACGTGAAAGTGCACGACCTGCCAGCGCGTCGCGCCCACAGCATACGCGGCATGGCGGATCGAGTCGGGGATAGTGCGCAGCGCTTCGCGCGAGGCGATGATCACCATGGGCAAAATCAAGAGAGTCATAGTGAGCGCGCCGGTGAGGAGCACGCGGTCCATCTTGAGCGCGCGCGCCAAGATCTCCAGTCCAATAATTCCGTAGATCACCGAGGGCACGCCCGCGAGATTGGTGATCAAGAGCTGAATCAGCTCGGTGAGCCAATTCTTTTGTGCGTACTCTTCAAGGTAGATTGCTGCGCCGACTCCCAAGGGCAACGCGAAGAGCGCCGTCAGCCCGACGAGATACAATGACCCGACGATAGCACTGGCTAATCCGGCTTTCTCCGGGGAGTTGGAGTCGTAGCTGGTGAGAAAGTCCCAGATCGCTTGCCACCAGCTGCGCGTGATGGGGATCTGCGCCATCTGCTCTGCCGGAAGCGCGACGGTGAAGAGTTCCCC
>CAZODX010000028.1:0-3010 GCA_964578715.1 uncultured Thermotogae bacterium
CTGTAGGGGCAGACCCTTGTGTCTGCCCAGGGCGAACACGGGGATTCGCCCCTACAGGGGGAGGGGTCGGGGGAGAGGTCAAGATTTCTGGCGATCAAGAGCGCCCTGTGCGCTGATCGCGAGCCGGCATCGACTATCTGAGAAGCTTTGGGTTCTCCAAGGAGCAGCTCAAAGATATTCGCGCGCCGGTTGGATCTGAAAGACGCCCCAAGAGATCGCGCTCAGTGTCCTCAGCGAGATCGTGGCCCTCAGACGCGGCGGCACCGGAGTGCCCTTACACGCGCTCACCGCAGCCGTGAGAGCAGATACAAGAACGCCGACAGCACCAGACTCAGCACAAGGCTCGTCGCCAAGGGAATATAGATCGTGACGTTTGGGCGCTCGATCACGATGTCCCCAGGTAGGCGCCCAAGCCAGGGAAGCGACTTGCTGAAATACAGCGCTGCACCGAGAATGATCAGCGTACCCCCTAGTATCATGAAGAGCTTCCCGAGCGCTTGCATACCGTAATTAATTATATCACAAGGAGACGTCACCAACTCCCCTTCCACATAGGACAGAGAGCCCTGTCGGCCAACGTAATGGAGATTACTATAAGACCGTGAGGCATATGCGTACGCGAATAATAATTATTCTGTGTATCATCGGCGTGATCGGGCTCTTTTGGTATGTAGGGCACTACCGGCGCCCGGAGCTCCAGGAACCCATCAGTCAAGCTCCTGGGAGTGAGCCGAGGGTTTTGTCTCCATCAGTAGCTCAGGCGGCACCGCCTGCGGCAGCTGCTCCAAAACAGACCGAACCCTGCCCACGCCAGGGCACCGATAACGGGATGCTGCGCCTGAGCGTGCGCTCGGTGAGCACGGCACAACAGATTTGGTTGTGGACGCCTGCGCCGGGCCGGCGCTTTGTGATTATCGAAGTCTTCTTAGAAGCGATCACGGACTTTCAGCTGGCAAGCTCGGCAGTGCTCTGGCTCGAGGAGCCCGACGGCACGGAGCGCACCCGCAGCGTGGCCACCGGGGCACTGGCACGACCGTTGTTGTCGCTGAGCCCCTTTCGTGGCGAGGGCGTCGGCGGCCAAGTCGCCTTCGAGATCGGCGCTCAGACTCGAGAAGTCACACTGCACTACGATCCGTTTCTGGCGCGTCAGCTCACTCTGTGCGTGAGCGTCCCATGAGCGTATAGCCCAACGCTGCGCCCGTCCCCGCAGAGACGGGAATCACCCCAAAGAGCACCACAGGGATGAGCAGATCTCGGATCTGTTGGGCTTGGGGAGTCTCCCCCAGCAAGCGCAGCGCCCAATCGCCAGCGAAGAACGCGGCAGCTCCGCCAAGACCTGCTCCAAGGAGCGCTGTCCAGACGTTCCCCGGAATCTTCTGAGAATTCCCGGCGATGCTCACCCCTACGGTCGCTCCAATGGGCACCCCGGGCGCATAGCCAAAGAGCATTGCTCCGGCCAGGCAGGCCAGATCGGCCCACGGCCCCGGATCGGTCGTCACCCTGCAGAGCCCATAGGCTCCTAAAGCCCCACCGACACCGCCGACGAGCGCCCCAACTGATCCGGCAAAGACCAACTGCCCAAAGTGCGCCGTCGGCTCCGATTGTGCCTGTGCCGGAAAGCTACCCACTATACTCAAGAGCGCAACGATCGCTACGGTGAACGCGTGTTGTTTTGTCACAATTTCAGTATACTCGGTGAATTCGAGACTTGCAACGGAGCACGACAAACTGTTATAATCGAGCACTTGCGGGAGAGTTTACAGCACGACGTTTGAGCACGAGAAGAGCGAATTTGAAAGAGAAAAGAGTTCTGCGATCAGACGGATGGGCGCTCCTCTGGAGTGTGCTTGTCACGGTTTTGGTTCTTGTGAGCGCCAGCTCGTTCTCGCCATCTTCCTCAAGCCCTTCTCATCGTGTTGAGGGTGCAGAGGGCTTCTCTGACGGCTCTGCAGCGAAGCTCGATCCGTTCTTGCGACTCTTAGCGTATCGCCAGCCCCAAAGAGACTTAGCGCGCTTTGCCCCTTTGATTGCTGTGTATGGCCCTTCGTCGTATGCGCCGCTGCGAGCCGGGGAAGAGGGGCCTGGGGAGCGTCTCGGCGTGCTCATCAAGGCCACAAGTGCCGTGCTGCCGGGCATGATGCCCATAGCAAAAGATCTCTTCCGTGCTTTTGTCACTCTCGAAGAACTGCGTAGGCTTGCCCGGCGGCCAGAAGTGCTCTTCATCGAAGCCGATTATCGTCTGGAGCCGCATATTGATCGCAGTGTCCCTGCAGTGGGCGGGCGCTTCTTGCATGAGACTGCTCCCCAGGCCACCGGCCAGGGGGTCATCGTCGGCTTCGTCGATACGGGTATTGATTGGACCCATCGAGACTTCCGGGTAGATCGCGACGGCAACGGCTTTGAAGAATCCTCTCGGATTCTATGGCTGTGGGATCAGACGGAGACGGGGTTCTTCGGCAGTCCCCGTATGGTGCCCTTTGGGACGGAGTACACGCGGGAGGAGATCGAGAGGGCCTTGCGTTTGGAGGCTCAGATCGTCAACGAGCGCGACGAGTCCGGCCACGGTACTCATACTACGGGGATCGCTGTTGGGGATGGGTCTGCTTCTGGGGGGATATTTGTGGGCATGGCCCCCAACGCCGAGATCATCTTTGTGAAGACAAGCTATTTCAGCACAGATATCGTCGAGGGCGTGCGCTATATCTTTGAGAAAGCGGAATGGGTGGGCAAGCCCGCCGTAGCGAATTTGAGTCTTGGGGGGCACTTTGGGCCCCATGACGGCACGAGTCTCTTTGAGCAGAGCTTGGAAGCGTTCTTAGAGCGCCCCGGCAGGGCCATCGTCGCTTCTGGGGGCAACGACGGCGATCAAAAGATTCACATGGGTGGGCAACTGCGCCCACGAGAGGCCTTCACGTTTACGTTCGTCCCCAGCGAAGAGACGGCGTATGTGAATATTTGGTATTCGGGTACGGCGAACTTCACCGTGTCGGTGACGTCGCCGGGGATCAAC
>CAZODX010000028.1:3020-3340 GCA_964578715.1 uncultured Thermotogae bacterium
GAGTTTGCCAATACTCCTGATGGTTCGGTCGATATTGACAACTCAGGGGGCGGGATCGACCCGCGCAACAGGGATCGCGCCATTGCGATCGCGCTCGAGGGGGTGCAGCCCGGCTCCCCATGGTATATCACGCTCACCGATCAAGGAGGCACAGGGGGGAGATTTGATGCGTGGCCCGGACTCCCTACGATGGGATCTTTCCCCGAAGGCGACTCTTTCTCTACTGTCACCGAGCCGGCTACCGCCAAGAAGATCATCGCCGTGGGGGCGTACACAACGAAAATCTTCTGGACAGGGGTCGACGGCCAGCCCCATAGATT
>CAZODX010000028.1:3350-11516 GCA_964578715.1 uncultured Thermotogae bacterium
ATCTCACAGCCCCTGGGACGGCGATCGTCTCGGCGTTGGCGAAGAACTCCGAGGTCTCGCGGAGCGAGAAGCTTGTGCTGCCTGGAGGAGAGTACGCGGCGATGCAGGGGACTTCTATGGCCGCGCCGCACGTCGCGGGGGCTGTTGCGCTGTTATTGCAAGCCCAGCCCCATCTGTCGGCTGAAGAGATCCTCGCTCAGCTCAAGAGAACAGCGCTCCAAGACGCGTTCACCACAGATCCGATGGCGTGGGGGGCGGGCAAGCTCCAAGTAGACCGGAGCTTCGAGACGTTAGGGCTTCAGGAGCAATTAAGCACCGGCCGTCCTGCCCTCAAAGCCGGCCCAAACCCTGCGCAGCATGCGGTGACGCTCTTTTATTCAGTTGTTGGGGCTCCACGCACCGTCGAGCTGATGGTCTTCGATCTTGTGGGGCGGCTCGTCTATAAGCGCGCGCTGCCTCCTCAAGGCCAGCGCGTGCACTGGACGCTTCAGGACTTAGAGAACAGACCTCTGCCTCCGGGGCTCTATCTTGTGATCGTGACGGCCGATGGGCGCCCGAGTGCTCCCTATCCCTTGGTTGTGCGCAGACCATGAGACTCTTCTTGGGCGTTGTCGGGATTCTTGTGATCGCTGTGTCTGGGAACGCAGCCCCTGTGATCTTCGAGATGGGGACGAGCGCGCGGGCTGTCGCCCTCGGCGGCGCTTTCTCTGCCCTTGCCGATGACGAGAGCGCTCTCTTTTATAATCCTGCGGGACTGGCTCAGCTTCGTACCGTCATCCTCGCGATGTTCTATCAGCGTGCCTTTGAAGCTGTGCATCACGTCGCCCTGACGGGAGCGATGCGCTCCTGGGGCCTCCAACTCATACAGATCGACACCGGGCCCATTGAGAGCACTAATGAGTTTGGCAATCCCTCGGGGGAGCTCACTCATTATGCGAGCCATGCGGGCTTGCTTGGGGTTGCGGTGGGGATAGAGAATTTCTCTTTAGGCTTGCGGGGGAAGTTCTCCAGCGATGATAGAGAGACATACTGGGGTCTGGACGTGGGCGCGCTGGCACGACTGAGATTTGTACGCCTTGGGATCGTCGCTGAAAATTTGGGGAGCACAGAGATCTCTGTGAGGGTGGGCGCGGCCTTTGTCGCGCCGTTTGCCCCGCGCATGGCGCTTACTGTCGCACTCGACGTATGGGATATCTTCAATCACCCGGAGATGCATCTGGGGCTTGAGGCTTCGATCAACGGGGTGCAGATTCGGGCGGGCTACGATGGCATCGCGGTGATCACCGGGGCAGGAGTGCGGTGGAACAGTCTCCGGCTTGATTGGGCCTACCGGATGCATCCCCAGCTGCCGGCCTCTACAATAGTTACCGTTGCGTATCTGTTCTAAAGAGAGGGAGGACGTTATGGAGAGACTTCAGTTGCCGCTATGGAGTTTCGCGATACTCTGTCTTGTGAGTGAGCTAGCAGGGCTCGTCGCATCAGCGCAAGAGCCGCCCCCTGAAGAGGGCGCGCTCTCGGTCAATTACTTTGGCGAGCTGGGATGGACGGTCAAGTACGGTCTAGGGGACTCACGCGAGCTCTCCCGCCATGGCTACGCCAATCAGTTACTCTTTGAACAATATATCGCGCTGACGCTCGACGCTGGGGTGCACGTGGACTGGCCTGTCTCGGGAGTCTTGCGCGTCAGCGCCCAGCTCGACAACCGCAAATCCAATAACTTACAGAGCTTCAAACTGGGCTACACCGCCCAGTCCGTCGAAGCGGCTTTTGAGGACTTCTCCATGCGGGCGGGCAGCTCTGATTTTGTCGCGGCGGATAGACTGCTCAAGGGCTTACGCTTCAGCTGGGATATCTCTGATACTATGAAGCTCTCCGGGAAGTTCGCGCGTGTTGAGGGCATCTCGCAGGTGCGCGTCTTCCGCGGCAACTCCAGTCGGCAGACGGTCGAGTTCACCCTCACCGACCCAGACCAGCCCTGGCGCGAAGCGACATATCAGAGAAATCTCAAGGGGTTGGAGTATGTTCAACTGCGCAGCTACGTCCCCGGCTTCACCACAGTGTCCTTGCGCTTCGAGCTGACCCCACAGCTGCGCACCCTCTTGACAAACTACGGGCTTGAATATCTCCTCGAGATCATCGAAGATAATCCGGAGCCGGAGCTCGACGCGACGCTCTACGATATCGTGATCGAGAACGGCTCCACGGTGCTTGTGCTCAAGCGCCCTGTTCTTGAACTCTTGCGCGACCAAATCCGCACGTATATCGATGACTACAACGACGAGCACAATCTCTTCGACGAGAACGCTCAAGAATATCCCTTGGGTGAGGGCACAGATTACGAGCAGGGCTTCCTGCAGAGCTTGGGCAAGCTCATCAAGCTTGCGACGCCCGATGAAGTGCTCCCGTTAGAGGGCGCCAAGCGCGGGCGCTTCTTCTATCTGGGCTATGAAAACGTCAAAGAAGAGACGTTGACTCTTGAGATCAAACGTCAAGGGGTCTATGTGTCTCTGCCTGATCCAGATCTGCCCCAATTTCGATATGAACTCTTTGCCGAGCAAGGGATTATCGCGCTCGACTTCCCCGAAGAGTTTTTCACCAATCCCCAAAGTGCCGTGCGCGTGACTTTTGATTACACTGTGCCGGGGGGGTTGTACGTGCTGGGGCTTTCAGTATTGCAGAACAGCGAGCGCGTCTATATCAAGCGCGAGGGCGAGCAAGAGTATAAATTACTGCGACGCGATCAAGACTATCAGATAGACTACGAGACCGGGGCGCTCCTGCTCCTGCCCCCTTACGATGTGCTCGGCGACAAAGACGAACTCAAGATCGAATACGAGCTGATGCGCGGTGGGCTGGGCGGGTTCGCCGAGCATCAACGGGTCTTTACGGGGCTTTCGTATCACTGGACGCCGTGGCCGTTCTTGAAGCTCTCGCTGGACGCGCTGCGCGCCTTTGATACCCCATCCCCTTCTGAAAACAAAGATCGCCTGCGCACCATGCCCAACACCCACTCGGTCTTGGGGCTGGCAGCCCAGCTCGATCTGGGCGATCTCAAGGCCGCTCTCAAACTCGGCTATACGGAGAATATATTCCCCACCGTGCCCTTCAGTGGGCCTAAGGGAGAGTATCATTCCAACGAACGTATACACCAACGCAATCGGATCAATGTCATCACGAGCTTTGTCTTTGAGGGACGGCGTGTGACGCTCTTTGGCCATCAGAACGGGCTCTTAGTCTATGACGGCTCGCGCTGGCAGGACTTTACGACGGCGCACGGGATGAGCGGGCGCGGGGTGCGAGGCATCGCCGTGCAGAGAAATACTATACTCATTGCAACCGACTCCGGGCTTTCGCTGGTGAAGCTCGAACCGGGACGCTCCGTGCTCGAAAGCCTCGCCAAGCCCATCAATTGGAAGCGCTTCTATAGCTTAGACGGCCTGCCCCACAACGAAACCCATGATGTCTTTATAGACAGATCCAACACGGTCTGGGTGGGCACGAAAGAAGGGCTGGCTCGTGTGCCCCTCGCGCAAATCACCGAGAAGAGCGCGTGGAAGACCTTCAAAAAGGGCGCGATCTCTGCCCTGAGAAGCGATGTGATCACCAAGATCACAAGCGATGGCACAAGGCTCTATCTGGGCACAGATAAAGGGCTTATTGTGTATGACCCTGAGACAGGACAGTCTTCTGAGATTGCTGAGCTGCGCGGCCACGCCGTCAGGGATCTCGTATCCGCGGGGTCAACGGTATATGTCGCTACAGATCGGGGCATCTACGAACTGGCGAACGGCCAGGAAGTCGGCTGGCGCATGGAAGAGCTCAAAGTCCAAGCGCTCGCAGTGCAGAACGCAGAGCTGTGGTACGGCACGGAGATCGGGCTCTTTCGACTCGGCTCCGATGCCCCCATCGTTCAAGGGTATTCCATCACGGCGATTGAAAAGAACGCGCGTGCGCAGGAGGTGTGGGTCGGCTCGCAAGCCACAAGCACCTTTGAGATGCCCCTGTGGGAAGTATCGGGCCTTGTAAGAGTTCGCTCCCAGGCTGAGACGCGCTTGAACGGCCGCGACGAATCGCGCTTTGAAGATATTCCTCCCGACAAGAACACCGATCACGGCTGGCTAGCTCAGCTCTCGGCGCAGTATAAGCTCGGCTCGCTGGAGATCAAAGCGCTCTTAGAGGGCATCACGCCGGAATTTTTAGCGATCGGGCAAGAGAGCCGTCAAGAGGCCCAGCGCCTCACGGTAGGAGCGGTTTGGCCCATCTCGTCTGATCTCTCCCTCTCCGGCGATCACGTGATGAGCATAGCCGGGGGCTGGCGGACTTTCGTCATGACCGATACAGTGCGCGCCAGTTGGAAGCCCTGGGCCGATGGGCCGCAGCTCACCAGCGCCCTCGCCCTCGAGCTGACCGATCGCGATCTCCAAGATCGCGCCGAGGGGTTCGACACGACAAAAGTCACGCTCACTCTCAAGGGCGATCACAAGATGTCGCTCATCGGGCTGGTGCCCTTGGCTCAAGAGCTTACTCTCAGCGGGACGTATGACGGGCTGCTGACCCTGGCGCGTCTGGGGCGCTCGGTGCTGGACTCCAAAGTCGGGCTGACTCTCGGGGTGGCCATGACGCCCAGCTTAAAGCTGCGCGGCTCGCTCACGCTCGGGGATCGCTGGACCTTTGGGACGCAGCACCTCCCCAGCGACTTCGATCTGGGGTACACGCTCGGCGGCGACTGGCAATCTCTTGTAAACTTCGGCCAGCTCACGACAAGTTACGCACAGACGACGCGCCTGCGCGCCGGGCGTGGCTCATTCGACGAGAACGCTTCGTTGAATATACGATTCAACGAGTTCACTCTCGCGGGGGTCAAGCTCACACCAACGCTGGCTCTCTCCGGGCGGCGCTCGCTCAGCATCGGTGGGACAACTCCCAGCGGGACGTTAACGCTCACCGCCGAAGAGCGAACGCTCTTCTCTTGGGAGACGCTCTCCGGGTCGCTCAGCACACGGCACACGCTCTCCAGCGATCTGCGCTCGTCGCGGGACTCGCTCAAGCATGAGATCACAAGCTCGGTCGCGTGGGCGCTCAGCCCGCAGCTCCAGCCAAGAGTCGAACTGGGCTTGACGCTCGAGACGCTCACCCACCCGACGCTGGGCAGCAAGCAGACCATGCGTCCGCGCGCGCGCCTCTCTCTCGATTGGACTCCCCACAGCGTATGGAAGACCGGCGCCGATCTCTTCTGGCAGATGACGTCAAGCGAGCGCGAGCGCACCAATACTTTCGAGGTGGGCGGCCGCGCCTCGTGGGACCCGCTCGATGCGCTCTCTCTGAGTTTGGACGCACGCGCCTCGCTCGATATGGGAAGACGCGACCAGAAGCCCGTGACTGCAGCAACATGGGAGGTGACCCTCCAAGGAGACTATGAGCTTGGCACGTCTTGCGCCCCGGCGCTCGACACCAGTGACTGTGCGCTCTCGGCATCATTGGGGTATTCAGGACGGCTCGATCAGAGTATTGCCGTGCCGTTTGGTCAAGGGATCTTCGCGCAAGTCCAGCTCAACTTGAACTTCTGACCATGTCTTTTGTGAGTCTTATCGTGAGGAATCTGTGGCGCCAAAAAGTGCGCAGTCTCTTAGCGGTCGTGGGCATCAGCTTGGGGATCGCGACGATTATCGCGTTAGGGGCCATTGCCGATGGTATGGAACAGAACTTAATTGCGACGCTGCGCTCGGGGAAAGCGGACTTCTCTATCGGACAGGCCCACGCCCCCATGATCGTGATGAGCTCCATCCCCGAAGCGCGGCTCTATGAGATCGCGCGCTGGCCGGAGATCAAGCAAGCGGTGGGCGCGCTCGTGACGTTCGCGAGCTTCCCTGGAAACCCGTATTTCTTAACGATGGGGATCGAGCCGGAGGCGTTCGAGCTAGGCGGCGTTACTATCTTAGAAGGGCGCGCCTTCACCAAACACGCCGAAGACGAAGTGCTCCTGGGGAAGATCGCCGCGAATACTTTGCAGATCAAGCCCGGCGACACCCTCGAGATTGATCTCAAAAGATTTCGAGTCGTGGGGATTTACGAGACGGGCAATCTCTTAGAAGACGGTGGGGCGCTGCTGCCGCTGCGTACTCTTCAGAGACTGAAGAATCGCCCCTCGGAGCTGACGGTCATCCTTGTGCGTGTGAGCGAGGGTTTTTCGGTGGAAGAGGTCATGGCGCGGGTCGAGCGCGCATACGAAGGCTCTCTGATTACGTTGCGCTCGGCAGAGGAGTTCAATAAAAACTATCAGAGCTTGAGCTTGGTGCGTGCGGGCAGTTGGCTCATCTCGCTCTTGGCTTTGGTCATTGGGGGGATCGGCGTGATGAACACGATGATCATGTCGGTCTTCGAGCGCACGCAGGAGATCGGGATCTTACGGGCGGTGGGCTGGCGGCGCGGGCGCGTCTTGCAGCTCATCCTTGGGGAGTCGCTGGCGCTTGGGGTGTTGGCAGCTTTTATTGGGGCGCTGCTGGGCTGGGGGGTAGCGCGTCTTGTGACGCTGCTTCCTCAAGTGCGGGGGCTGATCAGCCCGGCCTATGCGCCCGATCTCTTCGCGCAAGCGTTCCTCATCGCGCTGGGGGTGGGACTTTTAGGTGGGCTGTATCCGGCCTATCGCGCCGCGAAGATCTCGCCGCAGGAGGCCCTGCGCTATGAGTGAGTCTATTGTTATCGCTCGCGATCTTGTGAAGACGTATGAGCACGGGCGCACCCGCGCCCTCGACGGCGTTAGCTTGGAGATCGCTTCTGGGGAGTTTGTCGCGATCTGGGGGCCGTCGGGTTCGGGCAAGAGCACATTGTTAAATCTCATCGGCGCGCTAGATAAGCCCGATTCAGGAGAACTCTTCGTCGATGGGGAAGATCTCACACGCAGCCACGGAGATTTGGCGGACTTTCGCGCCCGTACGGTTGGGTTTATCTTCCAGCTGCACAATCTCATCCCGTCGCTGACGGCGCTTGAAAATGTCTTGATCCCTACGCTTGGCTTAAAGGGCGCGCGGCGCGAAGCGCACAGGCGCGCACGCGAACTGTTAGAGCGTGTGGGGCTTGGGGACAAAGCGCACCGGCGTCCCCCGGAGCTCTCTGGAGGTGAGAGACAACGCGTTGCCGTCGCCCGCGCGCTCGTCAATAATCCCAAGATTGTATTGGCCGACGAGCCCACGGGCAGTCTCGACTCCAAGACGGAAAAACACGTGCTCGATCTGTTGAGAGAGCTCCATGCCGAACGCGGCGTCACGGTCATCTTGGTGACGCACGACCCACGGGTCGCGCAGAGCGCCGACCGCGTCATCGAGCTGTGGGACGGTCGGGTCAGAGCCCTAGTTGCTTCTTGAGGATCTTTTCGAAGAGTCCAGCGGGTAGAAATCTTCTCAAGGGGAGGACCGTCCGGGCATCGCGCCCCACGGGGTAGCGCAGTTTGGGATTGGGATGCGTGATCGCACGATAGATCGTCTCCGCGACGCGTTCTGGGGGCGCAGCGCGATAGATATTGCGCTGCACGCGTCGCCCGCTTGCTCTCTTAAAGACGGCATACGGGGAATTCTCGTCTTGGGCGGCTTGGGCGAGCTGCGCGTTCTCTTGAAATTTCGTGGCGATGAACCCCGGCTCGATGAGGATCACTTTGATGTTCCACGGGGCCAGCTCGTAGCGCAGCGTCTCGGTCAGCCCTTCGAGGGCGAACTTGCTCGCTGTATACGGCCCGGAGAAGGGTATAGCCAATCTTCCCAAGACCGAACTGATGTTGACAATCGCCCCGGATCTTTGCGCGCGCATCTGCGGGAGCACGGCTTGAGTCACGCGAATGACGCCGAAGAAGTTCGTCTCAAACTGTCTTTTCCATTCGTCGAGCGAGACTTCTTCCACAGCGCCGCGCAGCCCATAGCCGGCGTTATTGACTACTACGTCAATGCGCCCGCTCTTCTGCAAGACTTGCGCGACGGCGCTCTGCACAGACTCGTCATCGCAGACGTCGAGCCGGGCGATCTCGATGGGCAATTTCTCAGTTTCGATAGCTTTGTGCAGCTCGCCGGCTTTCTCTACGTTACGCATAGTAGCCCAGACGGTGAAACCCCGTCGGGCAAGATAGAGCGAGGTTGCCAAGCCGATGCCGCTGTTGCTTCCGGTGATGAGTGCGATTTG
>CAZODX010000029.1:0-683 GCA_964578715.1 uncultured Thermotogae bacterium
CCCTCCAAGAGCTCGGAGATGACCCCGACGTGCGGGTGATCGTACTGCGCGGCGAAGGGGGCAAGGCGTTCAGTGCCGGGGCGGACATCACAGAATTCACCCAAGGGAAGCCCTATCAGTTTCTCGAGCTTGGGGAGTTCTTCAGAGCCCCGGAGCTCTGCCCCAAGCCCGTCATCGCGGCGATTGATGGGTTTGCGCTTGGTGGGGGATTGGAGCTCGCGCTCGCCTGCGATTTTCGCTTGGCGAGCAAGCGCAGTGAAGTCGGCCAGCCCGAGATTCACCTGGGACTGATCCCCGGTGGCGGCGGCACCCAGAGGCTCTTGCGCTTAGTCGGCCCAGCACGCGCCAAAGAGCTCTGTATGCTGGGGGAGCGCATCAGCGCGGAGCAGGCCGCCCAGTGGGGCTTGATCGATCACGTCTACGAGAACGAGACGTTCGAGCAAGAAGTTAAAGCATTCGCGGAAAAATTAGCGTCTCGAGCGCCCATCGCCGTACGCTTCACCAAACAGATCATCAATGCTGGAGCAGACTGCTCCCTCGACGCGGCGCTCCTGCTCGAGCGCGAGGCGTTCGCCCTGCTTTTCACCACCGAAGATATGGCCGAAGGGGTCAACGCGTTCTTGAGCAAGAAGAAGCCCGAATTCAAAGGGCGCTGACCAGACTTCGTCTGGACTGTACGCCTT
>CAZODX010000029.1:693-1776 GCA_964578715.1 uncultured Thermotogae bacterium
GGCCGGTGGCCGGCGAAGATGAAGCCCACGCGCAGCGTGTTGACAGTTTTCAGTACACTGCTTAAACTAGTAAGCCTAGAACTCGAAACGAACACGGTGATAGAGTATGAAAAGTCCTATGACTCGAAGAGCTTTTCTCGCCTCAAGCGGGATGGCTCTCGCCAGCGTGCTCCTCAGCCGAGTGCTGACCCCCGCCCAGCAGCCCAAACCCATCCGCTTGAGCATGATGCCCGCTCAAGACGTCGTCCCTGTAGCGTTCGCCTTCGAACAAGGGATCTTCTCAAAACACGGGGTGAATATCGAACTCGTCTGTGGCGGTAACGCCCTCGAACGCAATACTGCGTTCTTAAGTGAGCAACTCGATGCCCTCGCCATAGACTTAACAAGCGCTGTGCTCTTACTAGGGCGCCAAGCCCCAGCGGCAATCGTCGGGACGGTCTTTGAGCCCGCTCCTGATCCGCGCCATAATAATAGCACCGTGCGCACCGTCGCGATGCTCGCGCATAAGTTCAGCGGCTATCGCTCGGTCGAAGACGTCATCAAGAGCGGCCCCAAGCGCCAGATCACGCTCGTCCAGCCCTCAGATATGGAATATCTCACAGATACGCTCTTGCAAGCCAAGGGCGTCAAGGCGCGCGACCTCGATCAGTACTATACGGGCGTGGAAGACTTCGACAAGATCCAACTGATCGCACAAATGCTGGGGGCGGGCACGGCTGGGGTCCAAGTCGCAGTGCTGCCTGAGCCCCACGCCACACTCACAGAAGTCGTCGCTGAGGCAAATAATATTGAGATTTTGACGCTCTCGGATTACAAGGGCATTGCGACGCCGCCCAGCGTCTTGTTCTTCAGCCGCCACATCTTACAAGAGCGCGGCGAGACCGTGCGGAAGTTCTTCCAAGCGCTCCGGGAATCTATAACAGTTCTCAATGGGAGTTCGCGCGATTTTATTATAGACACGCTCATCCGCGTCGGGGTGAACGTCTGCTTCCCAGAACTCCGTGGCCAGGAGCTGAAATTCCCTGAGGGCTGGCGGGAGCGCCTCCGGGTGCCGTACTTCCCGATGCCGCGCGCGCTCCGGCC
>CAZODX010000029.1:1786-11338 GCA_964578715.1 uncultured Thermotogae bacterium
GGGAAGCGTTATATCCGCGAGAAGATCGCGTTTGCCGCGGCCACCGATTTCCGTTTTCTCGGCTAGCTCGATGATCAAGATTGACGGGCTCTGTCTGGAATACCGTGACGGGCGAGTGACCGTCCCGGTGATCGAGAACTTCTCGCTGGAGGTCCGTGCGGGCGAGAGCGTAGCGATCTTGGGCCCATCGGGGTGCGGCAAGACCAGCTTACTGTATGCGATCTGCGGCTTAGTCAAGCCTACGGCCGGGACGATCTTCATAGACGGCCAGCCGGTCGAGCGCCCGCGGCGCGACGTCGCCCTTATCTTTCAAGATCTGGGGCTCTTGCCTTGGAAGACCGTCTGGAAGAACGCCAGTCTCTCCTTAGAGCTGGGCGGGCAGGTACCGTCTGGAGCAGGCTTTGCCTGCACCGTACACCGTGCCGCCCTAGGCAGCACGCCGAACAGTTCAGACGAAGTCTGGCGCGAGTGGCATCGTCGCAAAAAATCGCTCTTTTGGGCGTACTTCTGGCTGCTCGTGACGGGAGCGTGGGCAGCAGGACAACGCTTCTATCTGGATCGTCCCTTCTCGGCCGCGGTCTATCTCATCACGTTAGGGTTAGATCTCATCGCGGGGGGCTTCTATTGGAGCGAAGTCCGTCGCATGATCGAGCTGGACCCAAGCGCTCCTTGGAGCCAATGGCTCTGGGGAGGAGGCTGGCCTCAGATACTGCTCTTTTGTACGGTGCTCGTGCTCACCGCAGAGCTGATCAGCAGACTTCTTTACGATCTCTTCACCATGCCAAGGCAGATCCGTGAAGCGAACCTCTTGATCGCGCAACAAGTTCAGAGCGTCAAGCCCCTGCTCGATGAGCTCGGCCTTGATAGCAAATTCTATGATCGCTATCCGCATCAGCTCTCCGGCGGGGAGCGCCAGCGGGTCGCGCTCGCGCGCGCCTTAGCGACCCATCCCAAAGTCTTGCTGATGGACGAGCCCCTTGCCGCCCTCGATGCGTTCAATCGCGAGCGCATTCAAGATCTGCTCGTCCAATTATGGAGAGAGCGTGGGTTCACGCAGATCATCGTGACCCATGACGTGCAAGAGGCCGTCTTTTTAGGATCGCGGATCGTGGTGCTCACCGAGCGGCCAGCGCGCATTAAGGCGATCATCGAAAATCCATGTGTTGGGACGTCGCGGACAAGCGCAGCGTTCTACGAGAAGGTCTTAGAGCTACGACGGGAGCTGTCATGAAGCGCCTAGAGAACTATCTTGTGGGCTATATCGTGGGGATCGTGCTCTTCTTTGGGATGTGGTGGTTGGCAAGCTGGGCGGTCTCAGTCTTTGCCGCCAAGCCCTTACAAGGGGCAGTACCCCCGCCGCTGCGTGCCCTCACTATCTTCGTGAGCGAGTGGCGCGACTTGGTCCCGCACTTCTTCGCCAGCGGGTATCGTGTCCTCAGCGGGCTGCTCTTGGCTATTATCATCGCTATGCCCTTGGGGTTAGTCATCGGGCATGAGCGCGTCTTAGACAGATTACTGAGCCCCTCGATCTATCTGACATATCCCATCCCCAAGGTCGTCTTCCTCCCGTTGCTCTTTGTGTTTTTGGGTATCTATGACGCCCCTAAGATCGGGCTGATTACGCTCGTCTTGGTCTTTCAGCTCTTGCTGTCGACGCGGGACGCCGCCAAAAGCATCCCGAAGAGCCATATTCTCTCGGTCGTGAGCGCCGGGGCGAGCAAATGGCACGTCTACAAGCACGTCGTTCTGCCCGCAAGCCTCCCTGCGATGTTCTCTGCCCTGAGGATCTCCATTGGCATGGCGATCACGGCGTTGGCGCTGACAGAAGCCTTCGCGTCACGCTATGGCCTCTGGCGCTATATCTACGACCAATGGTCGCGCTACAGCAACTATGAGCGCATGTTCGCAGGGATTTTAGCAATGGGCATTCTGGGGCTGGCGTTCTATATAGTAATCGATCTCCTTGAGCGATGGATCTGCCGCTGGCAGCATGTGTAGGGTATGAAGCTGCATAAGCTCTTAGTTATCGCGAATTTTGCCAAGCCCGCCATAGAAGCGGCCCTGGCGGCTCTGCAGCGTTGGGCAGAGAGACAGAATATAGAGATCTGCGTGCGGAGGGGCATCGACACCAGCCCGTTGAGTGAGCGCGACTTCGATCTGGTAGTCACATTAGGAGGGGATGGGACTTTGCTCAAGGGGGCGCGCTGGGCCGCCGAGCTCGATCTGCCCATCATGGGGATCAATTTGGGGAGCTTGGGGTTTTTGACATCAGTTGGAATAGACAAGTTCGAGGGCGCCTTCGAGCGCCTCGCTACGGATAATTTCTCTATAGAGACCCGGATGCGCATCGCAGCCCGGCTTCTGTCTGCCCCCGCGATAGGGGGCACGGCGCTCAACGAGATCGGGCTGGTGCATACCCAGATTGGCCAGCGCACAGAGATCGAGCTCTTCTTAGGCGAGCAAGCCCTTGGGGTCTATCCCGGCGACGGCGTGCTGATCGCTACCCCTACGGGATCAACGGCGTATGCGCTCTCTGCCGGAGGCCCGATCATCGAGCCGACGCTGGAGTCTCTTGTCGTTGTGCCGCTGGCACCACACAGATTAGGAGCGCGTCCGCTCGTCTTATCGAGCGAGAGCGTCCTGAAAGCTGTAGCAAAGCACCCTGCGCAGCTTTTTGTCGATGGCGAGCCTATCGCCGTGCTCGCCCCTGGAGATGCAGTACGCATTGAGAAAGCCGTGCGCCCGACGCGACTCATTCGATTCGGTGCGGATTTCTGGACAACAGTACACCAGCTCTTAGGATGAGCTATTGCTTTCTAACCACGATGGGGATCTGAATGAAAATACTTTGGGTGAAACTGCTAGGAGTGATGAGCGAGCTTCCTGAGAGGGCCAGCCCCGCAATGCTCACCCCGATAGTAAACTCTTGAGACGTTGAGGTGAAGACCGCCTGGCCGACCAGTTCGACATCGCCCACGCGCGCCCGCAGCGCATAGACTTGGCTGGTCAGTCCTAGTCCCTGCTCAAACGTCGTGATGCCCAACAGAGAAGCCGGGCCTATTGCTAATTCAAGGCCGATCTTCTCTTTGCTGACTACTAAGCCCTTGGGATCGAACTCGAGTTGCCCTATGAGGCTCCCCAGCCCCAAAGCCGTGCGCAACGTAATAGTCGCTCGGCTGAGTGCTAAGTGCAGGCGTTCGTCGAGCACGAAGCTGCTGAGGGTCTCAATCTCCG
Source organism: uncultured Thermotogae bacterium (assembly GCA_964578715.1). Classification (GTDB taxonomy): domain Bacteria; phylum Bipolaricaulota; class Bipolaricaulia; order RBG-16-55-9; family DRXL01; genus JANXCC01. Next base: position 5,021 of record CAZODX010000029.1, read on the forward strand.
TGGGCAAGAACGGGCCTAAGCTATCTATGCTCACGACGAGGGTCATCTCTTGGTTGACTTGATTGGGGTCTTGGGCGAGCTTGGCAAGAAGAGCTCGGACCAACGCGTCGATATTGCGCAGCCGCGCTTCTAATTGAGCGACGCGCCCAAATCCCACATTGACCTGGGTTTCTGGGGACCCTTCCGAGGGCGGAGCGAGCATGAGCCGCTGAATCGTGAGATATGAGATGCCGATCAGGGGCGGCCGAATGACTCCGGAGATCCGCATCGGTTTCTGCCAATCTATACTATCGTGCACGTGGAGAGAGAGCACAAGATCGACGGGGCATTGTCCATCGACATAGGACTGCACTGAGCAATCTTGAGCTGCGCCTCCAAGCCAAGGCACAGCCATGCAGAGCATGATAAGGAGTCGAACGGTGCGCATCACGTCATTGTAGGGGATGGGTGCTGGAGAGTCAATAAGAGAGAGGGAAGGAAGGGCCTGGCTTCTGGCGCCGCTGTCGGATGGTGGGGAAAAATCCTCTCGGTGGGGAGGAGGTCAGGCAGCCCCCAGAGAGGCAAAACCCTGCCATCCGGAGGGAAGCGCCTTCCCCTTCTGCGCAAGAAGCCAAGCCCCATACGTGAAGAGAGTGGGCCAGCTTGGGCACAGCTGGAACGTATCTTACACCCCCGCACGTGCCAATCACATGGAATGATGGTGAAAATTCGGTGACCGTCGTTGTTGACGATCCTATCCTCAGGCGCTAGACTGAAAGCAGTATGATTCGCCTCGGCTTACGGTATAAATTTATCTTCACGCTGCTGGGGTTCACGCTGTTGGTTGCTGTGCCCTTGGGGATCTTGGCGATCATGAGATTTTCGGATCTGTTGGAGAGCCAAGTGCGCGTGCGCTGGGAAACGATTGCTAAGCTTTTGGGGCCCGTCGTCTCTCAAAGGGCCTACTCCCAGTGGTGTCAAGAGACACTTCAGGGATCCCGTGATGAAGGGATCATCTACGTGAGGGTCATCATGGCCGGTGAGGAGGTGTGCGTCAGCCAGATCGAAGACCTGGGCCCCAAGATCCAAGAGAAGATGTCTCTCAGCACCCCTTCAAAACGCGATGTGCTCGTGCAAAAAGTCTTTCCCCTGCAAGGAGTGGCCTTCTTACAAGTCAGCTTCGTCGAACCCGTAATAAAAGTCGAGTATCGCCTTGAGCCCTATGAAGATAGCACGGGACAGATTCAATGGCGTGAGATCCGTCGTGAAGTGCCGACTCTTTCTGCGTTACAGTTTGGGATAAGTCTTTCTCACGTGCAGGCTTTGGTGCGACGCGAGGTTGCATTGATAACATTTATTGTGATCGGCTACATCGTGATCGCGATGGTGATCGCGTTTGTGTTCTATAAGATGATCTTAGGGCCGGCGGAGAGCTTGGCGAAGACGCTGCAACGCTTCAAGCGCGATCCTTTAGCGCGTGCCCGCATCACCACCGGCGACGAACTCGAGATGCCCGCCAGCGAGTTCAATGCGATGGCCGATGCCATCGCGGAGCGCAATCGTCGGCTCGAACAGATCAACGCAGAACTGATCAAAGCCAATCGCGCCAAGTCCGATTTCTTAGCGATGATGAGCCATGAGCTGAAGACCCCGCTCCACGCGATTCGTGGGTACTCGCAGCTCTTGCTCGAGGGGGTAGACGGCCCTCTCACCCAAGCGCAGCGAGAAGACCTTGAGAACATCTTGAAGTCCGGAGACCATCTCTTAGAGCTGATCGACAATATTTTGAGATTTTCGAAGCTCGAAGCGAGCGAAGATCGCCCGTACTTCGAAGCCGTAGAGACTTTAACTATCGGGGAAGAGGCGATCAAAGCCGTGAACGCTCTGGCCCGCGAGAAGGGCCTTGAGCTCAGCTATCACGTCGAGCCGTGCACGCTCATCGCTGATGGGACGAAGATCAAGCAAGCGCTCATTAATTTACTCAGCAACGCAATCAAATATACACCCGCGGGTCGCGTAGAGCTCTCCGGCACGGCTCGTGAGAACGAGTATATCTTCTCTGTCTCGGACACCGGGATCGGGATTCCAGAACATGAACGCGCTCGCATTTTCGAGCCGTTCACCCAGCTGGACAGCTCGAACACGCGCGAGTTCCAAGGGGTAGGACTAGGGCTTGCCATCGTGAAAAAGTACGTCGAGATGCATGGTGGACGCGTGCTCGTGGAGAGCGAGGTCGGGCATGGCAGCGTCTTCTCCATCGTGCTGCCGCTGGAACCTAAATCCCAGTATGTCAGCTCTCAGCCCAAGGACTCAGGACTGAGCACTCTCTGAGGAGGTATCCCATGCGTATTCTCATCGCGGAAGACGATGCGACATCGCTGCATCTGCTGCGAAAGTTTTTGGAATCGAAGGGACATCTGGTCATAGCGGCGATGAACGGCCAGGAGGCCCTCGACAAATTCTCTAAAGAGAGGCCTGATTTGCTCCTGCTCGACGTGATGATGCCCAAGCTGGACGGCTGGGCAGTGCTTCAGAAGCTGCGCGAGGGCGGCGTCAAGACCCCCGTGATCATGGTGACGGCGAGAGATTCGACAGACGACAAAGTCCGGGGCTTCTCCACCGGCGCCGACGATTACATCACCAAGCCGTTTGATCTTCGTGAGGTCGAAGCGCGCATCGAGGCGGTGATGCGCCGCGTCAGCCAGTCCCCTTATATACAGCTTGGGGCCCTGCAGATCGACGACGAGCGCAAGGAAGTCCGCCTGGGCGAAAGGGTCATAGATCTATCTCCCAAGGAGTACGAGCTGCTCAAGCTCCTAGCATCCAAGCCGGGCAAGGTCTTCTCGCACCGCGAGATCATCGATGCTATCTGGCAGGACAACCCTTATGCCTCCTCGGAGGACGTCAAGAAATATATCTATCTGTTGCGCAACAAGCTCGAAGACGACGTAGACAATCCCAAGATCATTCTCACGGTACGCGGCTTTGGCTACAAACTAGGAGCAGTTTAGCTCAAACCCCATAAAGGAGGAACCAATGATTATCACAACGACGCCAACCCTTGAGGGGAAGCGCATCGTCAAGTATTTGGGCCTGGTGAGCGGCGAGGCCATTCTCGGAGCCAATATTGTGAAAGACCTCTTTGCCTCTATTAGCGATGTTGTTGGGGGCCGAGCAGCAGCCTATGAAGAAGAACTGCGCTCTGCGAAAGAGATCGCCATCAACGAGATGGCCATCCAAGCCCAAAAGCTCGGCGCGAATGCCGTGATCGGTGTAGACTTAGATTATGAAACAGTCGGTCAGAACGGCAGTATGCTCATGGTGAGCGTCAGCGGAACTGCTGTGTATTACACCGACTAAACTGCTAAGACGCGTGTCTTGCGAGCTTGTGCGCCTCTTCGACAAGGGATCGTAAGAAGTCTAACCCTGTGTTCCAGAAGCCCGGATCGCTTGCGTTCACCCCCAAGGGAGCCAAGAGCCTCTGGGGGCTATCGGAGCCGCCCGCCGCGAGCAGTTCCAAGTACTTCGGGACAAACGCTTCGCCTTCGTGCAGATATTTCTGATAGAGCGCAAAGACCAAGAGCTCCCCAAACGCATACGCATAGCAATAAAACGGCACGTGAATGAAATGCGAGATATACAGCCACCACCATCGGTAGTCATCGGTGAGCTTCACAGAATCGCCGAACATCTGTTGGTTCGTGGCGAGCCAGATCTCACCGATGCGCTCTGGCGGCAGCTCGCCGTGAGTGCGACGGGCCTCGTGGAGTTTCTGCTCGAAGCGCGTGAGCACGATCTGGCGAAAGATCGTCGCGAACGAATCTTCGATCTTGCTGCACAGGAGCGCCAGCTTCACTTTGGGGTCGGAAGAACCTTCAAGTAGCTTTCGGAAGGTGAGGATCTCCCCGAAGGTGCTGGCGGCCTCGGCCATCGTCAGCGGGGTGTCGGCTTGGAGATGGCCAACCCGCCGAGAGAGATACTGATGGATGCCGTGGCCCAGCTCGTGCGCGAGCGTCATGACGTCGCGCAGCTTATCTGTATAGTTCACCAAAATATACGGGTGGGCGCTGGGCACGGTGCTCGCCGAGAAAGCCCCGCCGACCTTGCCAAAGCGGATCTCCGCGTCGATCCAATTTTTATCAAAAAATTCTTGGACGATCTGAGCTGCAGCGGGCGAGAAGGCGCGATAGGCTTCGAGGACAATGCGCTGGCCCTCATGCCATTCACAGCGCGGCAGCTCTGCAATAATCGGCGCGTAGCGATCGTAGTCATAGAGCGTGCGTAGCCCTAACAGACGCTTCTTCAAGCGATAATAATCTTGGACGATATCGTATGCGCTCTCGCACGCGGTCATCAGCGCGTCGACCGTGGCCGGCTCGATCTCGTTGGCAAGGTGTCTTGAATGCATGGGCGACGGGAATTTTCGCAGCTCATCGTTGATCTTGTGATCGAGCACGAGCGTGTTAAAAATATACGTGAGCACGCGTGCATTATTTTGAAGAGTCTGGGTGATCGCTCTAGCAGCGCTCTTGCGCACAGCTCGGTCGGGCTCATGAAGCTTCGTCAGCGCTTGATCGAGCGTGAGCTTTTGCGCGGCCTTGCCGCGCCCAACCGTGACGGTCATCCCCGAGATGAGCTCGCTGAAGAGCCTCTGGAAGGCGCGTGTGCCCGTGTTGGCTTTGAGATCTAAGATCTTTTCTTCGGGTTCGGAGAGCTTATGGGGGCGAAAGAGCCGGGTTTTCTCTAAATAGTGCCGATAGCGCGCGACTTCAGGAGCGTTGATGAGCTGCTGCGCGGTGTCATCGGGCAGATCCATCCATTCTAGTTCAAAGAAGAGCAGATGCTGTCGGATCTGGGTGTGGCGCTCTTGGGTGGCTTGCAGCAGCGCCCCGTGCTTGGGGTTTTGCGTGTCCGACGCATGGAGCAGATGGGCATAGATCAACGGCTTGTCCATCTGCTCGGAGATGCTCTCCAACTCTGCAAGAGCTTCGTAGAGAGAGTGGGGATCGAGCCCTTGGCGTACCCGTCCGCGATATTTTTGTTCAAACGCCTGCGCGCGCTCCAGCGCACTGCGCAGGTCGCGCTCGAGTGCAGGATCATCTAAACCGATATAGAGATCCCTCAGATCCCACGTGACGCCTGTCGCGCTGCTGCGCGGTGTTGCTTCCACAGTGTGCATGATGAGATCACCTTGTCGAGAGCTTTGAGATATGACAATTATAAAAGCTCTCAGAGGGAGCCGCCAGGGAGCGCAGTAGCGCGCCGGGGTGTGCTCTTTTATAATCTGTGCCATGCGCGTGACGATCTTGGGGACCGCTGGGGTGCTCCCTGATCCGCAGCGGGCGCAATCGGGGTATCTACTCGAGAAAGATGGGCGACTTGTGCTCATCGACTGCGGCAGCGGGGTCTTTACCCGCCTCGCACAGCTTGGTATCGATTGGGCTCGACTCGAGACGTTCGTGCTCACCCATCTCCATCTCGATCACCTGAGCGATCTGCTCTCGATCTGGACAGCGCGATGGCTCATGGGGGCTCCTGAGGTGACGCTCTATGGCCCACAGGGTACACGAGAATTTATCGCGAAGCTCTTGGATCTCTTCCCGTATATTCGCGATCACATTCGAGTGACTGTGCACGAACTTAAAGCAGGCGAAACGCTCTCGGTGGCAGGCTGTGAGGTCGCGACGCTCGCCATGAATCACTATGTGCCGACGCTCGCGTATAAGTTCGACAACACCCTAGTCATCTGCGGTGACAGTGAACCTCAAGAAGAGCTTGTGGACTTCGTACGTGGGTGCAAGGTGCTCATTCATGAATGCTCTTTCCCTGATGACTTCTCCGCTCCTCTCCATACGACCCCGACTCGCCTTGGGGAGGTTCTCGCCCGCGCCGACGTCGCATGGCTGGTGCTCACCCATCTCTACCCTCAGGCCGCGGCGCACCCGGAAGGGCTCATTAGAGCCGTCCAGAAGAATTTCCCCAAGAAGGTCACCGTGGCGACCGATCTGGAAGTTATAGACTTCTAGAGTGATTTGCCAGAAAGCAGACTCTCTGCTATAGTGTGAGCTGTTCACTCATCGCCGAAGGGGGAGTTGAGAGTTCATGGCCACTCAAGATGCCGTGAAGTTTTTGAAGAAGACGCCGCTCTTTGCGCAGTTCAGCGAGAAGGAGCTCGAAGCGCTCTTCAGCACTGCGAAAGTCAGGGAGTTTGAGCCCGGCAGCACCATCGTGCGCGAGGGCGATCCCGCCGGGATCGGGTTCTATCTCATCTTAGAAGGCCAGGTCGAGGTGCGCAAAGGGCCGAAGACGTTGGCGCAGCTCGGCCCCGGAGATTACTTT